>JASGGM010000006.1:0-25509 GCA_047605045.1 Acinetobacter sp.
TTTTAAGTTTCATTCCAGCGCATTTTCGGATGCGCTTTTTTTTGTCTTTATTCTTGATGCGGTATTTTATCGAAACAATTAGATATAAATATCGTATAAAATAGATATATAAATCGATTTACTTCAATATAATAAGGCTATTGTTTAAACATTGTGCTGATCTTGATGTGGTGATGAGCACAAGGGTAAGGTTTTTATTGTATGGAGTGTCAGCTATGGCCGCATTATTTACACCGTTTCAGTTGAAAGATGTCACCTTAAGAAATCGTATTTCTGTACCGCCGATGTGTCAGTACAGTGCTGTTGATGGTTTTGTAACAGATTGGCATTTGGCACATTACACCAGCATTGCACGGGGTGGTGCGGGTTTGGTCATTGTTGAAGCAACAGCTGTTTCTCCTGAAGGGCGTATCACCCCTGAATGCCTTGGCATTTGGAGTGATGAACAAGCGGAAGATTTGGCTAAAATTGCACAAGCGATTAAAGCCGCGGGTGCAATTCCAGGAATTCAGATTGCTCATGCAGGACGTAAAGCCAGTTCAAACCGCCCTTGGGAAGGTGATGATCATATAGCGGAAAGTGATGCGCGTGGTTGGCAAACAATTGCTCCATCTGCAATTGCTTTTGGTGCGAATTTACCCAAAGTTCCTCAGGAAATGACCATTGCAGATATTGAAAGAGTAAAAGCTGACTTTGCTGCTGCCGCAAAACGTGCCAAAGATGCAGGTTTTGAATGGCTAGAATTACATTTTGCACATGGCTATTTGGCACAAAGTTTTTTCTCGGTACGCAGCAATCACCGACAAGACCAATATGGTGGTAGTTTTGCAGGTCGTAGCCGTTTTTTATTGGAAACATTCAGTGCAGTTCGCGCAGAATGGCCAGAAAACTTACCACTGACTGCACGTTTTGGTGTGATTGAATATGATGGTCGGGATGAAGAGACACTGACTGAATCTATTGAATTGACGAAAAAGCTCCGTGAAGGTGGTTTGGACTTATTGAATATCAGTGTTGGATTTACTATTCCTAAAACCAATATTCCATGGGGCTCTGCTTTTCTGGCACCTATTGCGCAACGTGTACGCCGTGAGGTGGGTATTGCTGTCGCATCCTCATGGAATATTGATGACCCCATTGTCGCGAATCGGGTGATTGCCGATAATGACATGGATTTGGTGATGATTGGCCGTGCATTTTTAGCAAATCCACATTATCCACTGCAAGCGGCCAAACAGCTGAAAATTGAACGGCCAACATGGGTGTTGCCTGCACCGTATGCGCATTGGCTGGAGCGTTATTAAGTCAAGTCAGTTTCACGTGACTGTTCTCCCGCCATGATTCGTAGCAATAAACTGATTAAACCAGCGACACTTGCCAGCAGAATGACGGCATTCCAGCCTTGTAAGGCAAAAACCTGACTCCCTAGCCAAGATCCTGAGGCCATACCAATAAATACAATTGTGAATAGTATGCCATTGATACGTCCACGTGCTTCAGGTTCTAAGCTATACACAAGGGTTTGATGTGCAACTAAACTGGCTTGCAAGCCTAAGTCGAAACCAATCGCTGAAATGGCGATCAGTACGAGTTGCATTTTCATGGAAAGCAGCGGTAGTAAAAACATGAGCATAAAGGACAGCATAACCAAAGCAGCCCCCATTTGTGTGACACGATGTGGGCCATACCGATCTGACAGACTGCCAGCCAGCGGTGCTGCCAAGGCACCCGCAGCGCCCGCAATGCCAAATGCACCTGCAATTGCACTGTTGAGATGATAATGTTGCGCAAGCATGAAGGCCAAGGTCGACCAAAATGCACTGAAAGCGATAGACAATAGACCTTGAGCGATAGCAGCATAGCGTAATGCCGGATAACGTTGCCATAACTTGAACATGGATGACAATAATGCCGAATAGCGCAGTGTCGCATAGGTTTGAAAATGTGGTAGCACTTTCCATAACCCTATGGCAACCAATGCAACACTCATTGCGGCTAGCTGATACATTGCACGCCAGCCAAACCATTCACTAATAACACCACTGATGGTGCGAGACAGTAAAATGCCTAACAAAAGTCCTGTCATGACTGTGCCAACATACTTCCCCTGATGACCTGCTGGTGCGAGAATGGCCGCAGCAGGAACAATATCTTGCGCTAAGGTTGCTGTCACACCAATGAGGAGACTAAAGAATAATAAATTCGAAATCCCGTGTGACATGCTGAATAACAGCAATGCACATACAAGCAAAATACTTTTAATGAGTATTAAGAGGCGTCGATCATAACGATCACCTAATGGAATTAAAAAGAAAATTCCTAATGCATACCCAATTTGTGTCAGTGTTGGAATTAACCCGATTTGATGGATACTCAGCGTTAAGTCATGACCAAATAGCGGTAAAATAGGTTGTGCATAATAGATACAGGCAACAGCAATACCTGCGCCTAATGCCAGCATAAAAACCAGTAAGGTTGAGGGCGTATGGGAAGGCTGGGACATGAGATTCCTAGAGAATTGAGAATAACTTAATCATTGGTCATGACGGTACATTTGTAGATTTTGCAGCAGCATTTTGTACTTTTATCGCATGCAAAAAATCGGACAGATGATCATGCTTGATGATCGCAGCGATGATGATTTTCATAGATGAAATTATGACATAAATACCACATCAATTTCTTACGATGATATGACCAGATTATGCAACAGCGTCGAGGATGATAGGCGGCTGCTTATTTTCAATTCCACATAAAAAATGCAGCCAAATTGACTGCATGTTCTTGAATAATTAAGCCGTTTTTTGTAATTGTTCTCCAATCGCATCAAATAAACGCTGTAAATCTTGCGGCTGACTATTAAACATGGGGCCGAATTGTAAACCATCGCCACCAAAACGCACATAAAACCCTGCTTTCCAAAGTGCGGTACCCACTTCAAATGGCCGAATCGCGGCATCACCATCACGAGGTTGCAACTGAATGGCGCCAATCAGACCACAATTACGAATATCCACCACATGTTTAGCCGCTTTTAAACCATGAATGATGGTTTCGAACTCAGGGGCAAGCGCAAAAGATTGTTCAATTAACTGATCTTTTTCAAGTAAATCGAGCGTTGCCAATGCAGCAGCACATGCGACAGGATGTGCTGAATAGGTATAACCATGGGCAAACTCAACCGCATGTTCTGGCAGATCCTGTTGCATAAAAGTGTTATAAATTTCAGTTGAAGTCACTACACCGCCAAGGGGGATCGCACCATTGGAGATTTGTTTGGCAAAATTCAGAATGTCGGGTGTTACGCCAAAATACTCGGCCGCTGTCCATTTACCCATCCGCCCAAAACCTGTAATCACTTCATCAAAAATTAATAAAATATTATGTTGATCACAAATTTCTCGTAGCCGTTGTAAATAGCCTTTCGGTGGAACAATCGCACCTGCCGAACCTGATACAGGCTCCACAATCAGTGCAGCAATGTTAGATGCATCATGCAGTTCAATTAATTTTAGAAATTCGTTGGCCAGCTCAACGCCTCCAGTTTCTGCCATACCCGGCGTAAACTGTTGGTTCGGTTGTAGGGTATGAGGAAGATGATCGACATCCAGAAACTGCCCGAACATTTTACGATTTCCGCCAATACCGCCCAAACTGGTTCCTGCCAAATTCACACCATGATAGCCTTTGGCACGACCAATGAATTTGGTTTTGGTTGGTTGACCCTTAATTCGCCAATAGGCTTTCGCGATTTTGACTGCGGTATCGGCGCATTCTGAGCCTGAACCTGTAAAAAATACATGGTTCAATGATTCTGGCATGAGTGAGGCAAGTTTATCTGCCAAGCGAAAAGAAAGTGGGTGACCGAACTGGAAGCCAGGTGAATAATCTAAAATACTCAATTGTTCGGCAACAGCTTTCTGAATTTCAGGGCGAGTATGGCCCGCACCACACGTCCATAGACCCGACAATGAATCGTAAATTTGACGACCATCATCTGAAGTTAAGTAATGTCCTTGAGCAGCGACTACAAATCTTGGGTCTTTTTCAAAGTTACGATTGGCACTAAAAGGCATCCAGTGCGCATTGGAGTAAGTCGCATTTTGGTCTTGGGTACTGAACATGGAGGTATCCTGAGCAACGGTAAAAAATTAGCTTACATTGTTGGCTTGGATGAGATAAATTTAAAACAACTCAAGTTTAGATATTAAAAAACTCACCTAAGATGAAAAATAAGACACTGCCACAAATTACAGATTTTGATTTAAAACTGCTGCGGATTTTTAAAATTGTGGTGGAATGCGGTAGTTTTGCTTCAGCAGAAAGTGCGCTGGGCATTAGCCGTTCGGCCATTAGTTTACACATGGGTGATTTAGAAAAACGTTTGGGCGTTCGCTTGTGCCAACGCGGTCGCTCAGGTTTTGCGTTAACGGACGAGGGGCGAGAAGTTTTACGTTATAGTGAAATTTTATTTGCATCGGTCGAAGACTTTAGACAGCATATTAATCAATTACATCAACAGCTTGAAGGTGAATTAAATATTGGTATTATTAATAATCTGGTGACACAGCCCCAAATGAAAGTGACACATGCGTTGGCAAATTTGGCACAAAGTAGTTCTAACATTCGTATTCATTTAAGCATGAGTACGCCAAGTGAAATTGAACGTGGTTTGTTAGATGGACGTTTACATGTTGGTGTTTTACCGACGATTATGCCTCTTTCAGGGCTTGATTATCAGGTGTTGTATGATGAACGATGCTCATTATATTGCAGTTGGCAGCATCCATTGTTTCAGCAAAATGATATTCAGCAAGAGCAATTAAATCAATGGGATGGTGTGATTCCAAGTGATCGCATGAGTGCAGAAGCCATGCAATTGCATCAATTATTGATCCCAAAAGCCAGTGCCAGTGATCGTGAAGGTATTGCTTTTTTGATCTTAACAGGGCAGTTTTTAGGATTTTTGCCCGACCATTATGCAAGGCATTGGGTCGCACAGGGCGAGATGCGAGCAATATTACCGCAACAGGTCTATTTCCAGTCGGATATTTCCATTGTGACGAGAAAAGGGCGACATCCGAATTTAATTTTGGAATTATTCCTAGAAAAATTAGGCATTCAACATGCTGTATGAAGCGGGTATAAAAAACCCACATTTTCGTTTAGACGAAAATGTGGGTTTGGACAGCAGTGTAAAACTCACTTCAGTGAATTTTATTACGCCATATTTGACAAAATCGAAGATTTTACATCATTCATGGTTGCATCAATGGTTAGCATGACCGCATCAGAACATTGTTTGATGGCTGTATCTGGATCTTTTAAACCATTGCCTGTTACGGTACAAACAATGACTGAACCTTCAGCAATTTTACCTGCTTTAATATCACGAATTGCACCACCAATCGATGCAGCAGAAGCTGGTTCTACAAAGACACCTTCATACATAGACAATAGGCGTTGTGCTTCCAGAATTTCAGCATCGCTGAGTTCATCAAACCAGCCTTTAGAGTCACGAATAACCGCTTTGGCATGATTCCAGCTTTGCGGATTACCGATACGAATTGCTGTGGCGACGGTTTCAGGATTTTCCACTGGTGCACCGCGTAAGAAAGGTGCGGCGCCAGATGCTTGATAACCAACCATGGTTGGTAAGTCTGCTGGTTTCGGGCCAGTGAATTGATCGGTTGCCGCATCATAAATCACTTGTTCGAATTGATCGGCAGGTTGGTTCGCCACGGCTTCGGTATAGCCCATCCAATGTGCAGTAATATTTCCTGCATTGCCGACAGGCAAGCAGTGATAATCAGGAGCACGACCCAAAGCTTCAACCACTTCATAAGCAATGGTTTTTTGACCTTGTAAACGATACGGGTTGATTGAGTTTACAATGGTGACAGGTGCTTGATCCGCCACTTCTTTCACTAAACGCATACCATCATCGAAGTTACCACGAATTTGCATGGTAATAGCACCGTACATCATCGCTTGTGCCATTTTACCCATTGCAATTTTGCCTTCAGGGATTAATACAAAGGCTTTGATACCCGCACGTGCAGCATAAGCAGCAGCAGCAGCAGAGGTATTGCCTGTAGATGCACAGATAATGGCTTTTGAGCCTTCTTCAACGGCTTTGGTAACCGCCATCGTCATACCACGATCTTTAAATGAACCTGTAGGATTAAGCCCTTCATATTTCACATAAATTTCGACATTTTTGCCAATAAGACGTGGAATGTTTTCCAGCTTAATTAGAGGAGTATTACCTTCCCCCAAAGAAATTGCACGGGTGGTTGCAGATACAGGTAAACGATCACGATAACGATCTACAAGACCAGTATAACGATTGGCATTCGACATGATGATGTTCCAATAAAAGGTAGAGCAAGCTCAAACAGCTATATTTAACCCAATTTCTCCCCTTTATGAAAAAAGAGGAGAAGTCGCACTTCGCTTAAGATGGGATAGTGTGCAAAAAATTGATTAGTTACTCAACGATTCTAAACGAATTCGTACAATTTCGCCATGAATTGTCGGTAAAGCTTGAATTTGTGCCAGTGCATCGTCCATGACCGATTCAACCACAGGATCCGTCAGAATCACAATCGGAATTAAGTCTGTGAGGCGAGACTGTTGCATAATGGCATCAATACTAATGCCTGCACGACTCAAAATGGTGGTGACATCGGCCAGTACGCCTGTTTGATCTTCGGCATTTAAACGGATGTAATAGCCCGTTTTCATTTCTTCACGGCTTAAAATTGGCAAGTCGGTCAATGCTTCAAAGGCCAATTGTGGAATGGTACCTGCACCGTCTTCGGTATAAGAAATATCACGAACGATGTCGATGATATCTGCAACGACAGCCGAAGCGGTTGGCCCTGCACCTGCACCTGCACCGTTATACAAGGTTGGCCCAACGGCATTGGCTTGTACCAATACCGCATTTTTAACACCATTGACATTGGCAATTAGTTCTTCGGCAGGAATTAACGTTGGATGAACGCGTAATTCAATGCCTTTTTTGGAACGGCGTGCAATGCCTAAATGTTTAATACGGAAGCCAAATTCTTCAGCGTATTTCACATCCTGCGCTGTAATTTTGCTAATGCCTTCGGTATAGACTTTGTCAAATTGCAACGGAATACCAAATGCACAAGATGCAAGAATGGTGAGTTTATGTGCTGCATCAATACCTTCAACATCGAAGGTTGGATCGGCTTCAGCATAACCCAATTCCTGTGCTTCTTTCAGGACATCTTCAAATGCACGACCTTTTTCACGCATTTCGGTTAGAATAAAGTTGCCAGTCCCATTAATAATCCCCGCTAACCATTCAATACGGTTGGCAGCCAAACCTTCACGAATTACTTTAATAATTGGAATACCGCCTGCAACGGCTGCTTCATAGGCGATTTGTACATTATTTTCTTCAGCGGCTTTAAATAATTCATTGCCATGTAGTGCAAGCAATGCTTTGTTGGCGGTGACAATCTGTTTGCCATGTTTAATGGCCTCTTCGATAATCTCCAATGCAGGATGAATTCCCCCCATTACTTCGACAACAACATCAACATCAGGCTGGCGAACAATGTCTAACAAATCTGCACTTTGTTTGATGCCTGCCAAGTCCAGATCTGGACGTGGGCGACGTGTACCAACATGCGTAATTTGAATTTCCCGACCCGTGCGACGTTTAATTTCGGCTGCATTCTCTTGTAATAATTTAAGGGCACCACCACCAACGGTACCAAGACCTAATATAGCCAGACGAACTGGTTTCACGTCACACTCCAAATATAATTATTGCGATAGGTCTTGATCATAGCCAAAAAAACGCACGGACTCTAGGGTTAAAGCCACAATATCATCACCTTATTTTGCATTATTTTCTAAACGCTGGGCAATTTCGTCGGCACTGAGATAACCACCCAGATAATGTCCGTCTTCACTATAGATGGCTGGTGTGCCGTTTACGCCAATATTAATACCAAGCTGGTATTGTGATTTTACGGGGCTACCACAACTTGCGGAAGGCAATTGTTCGCCTTTCACGACACGGTCAAAAGCAGCTTTACGGTCTGTACTACACCAAATACTTTCCATGGTTGGGAAGAATTGTTCACCACGCGGCCATGCGATATAACGAACTTCAATCCCTTTTGCTGTAATCTCTGGAAGTTGTTCATGTAATTTGTGGCAATATGGGCAATTTGCATCGGTAAACACATAAATCACATGTTTGGCTTTCCCCGACGCTGGATAGACAATTAAATCTTCAGTTTTTAATGCAGCAAATAACTTCTTATTTTCGGTGGCTTGTAAGCGATCACTGACATTTTCAAGCTGCTGACCACCCAAGCGTAGAACATCACCTTGAATTAAATATTTGCCATCGGCAGTGGCATAGACAGAGGGCATGCCCTCCAAATTAACCCAATAAATGTTTGGAATTTCAGTGGTTTTAATATCGACAATTTTGACATTGATATTGGCTTTTTTCAGTTGTTCTTGCAAGGTTGTAATTAAACGCTGTTTGGTATTGTTCTCTAGCAGTGGCGAAGCTTCACCTGTTGCAGGCGTGGTTGCGGTTAAGGTATCTGATTTATTGTCAGCACCATTTTCTTTCGTGCATGCACTTAATAATAAACTTGTTGATAATAAACCCATGATGGCAAATGCGGAAAAACGAAAGGGCATAATCGACCTATTAAATAGAATAAAAGAGAGAAACGTTGCATTAGCATAGCAAAAATCATTTTCCACAACGTATTTTTTCATTGCGATATGTAACTTTGACTTTAAGCGCGCGGATGATGCTGTTGATGAAGTTGCTGCATACGGGCCTGTGCCACATGGGTATAAATTTGCGTCGTTGATAAATCACTATGCCCTAGAAGCATTTGTACCACACGTAAATCCGCACCATGATTTAATAAATGTGTGGCAAAAGCATGTCGTAAGGTATGTGGTGAAAGTTCTTTATCGATGCCTGCAATTAGTGCATAACGTTTAATCGCATACCAAAAATTTTGCCGACTCATAATGCCACCCTGTTGCGTTAAAAACACATAATCACTTGATGTTTTTAGTAGCTGTGGACGGGCTTCAGTAAAATAACGTTGTAACCACTCACATGCAATTTCACCCAAGGGAACCAATCTTTCTTTGTTACCTTTGCCTAAAATTCTGACAAAACCCTGTTTCAAGTTCAGAAAATCGACCCTTAGTGTAATCAGTTCTGAAACACGTAAGCCACAAGCATAAAGTACTTCGAGCATGGTACGGTCACGTACACCCAGTGCATTATTTAAATCTGGTGCATCAATTAAGGCTTCAACTTGTGCTTCTGAAAGATCTTTCGGTAAAGGGCGACCTAATTTTGGTAACTGATGACCTGTCATAGGATTGTCGGTACGTAATTTCTGTTCACGTAAGAATTTAAAGAAAGAACGCAGCGCTGACATGCTGCGAGCAATTGAACGCGGGCTTTTCCCTTGTTTAGTAAATTCTATCAAGACATCAGCAATATCATTTTTTGACCAATCGATGAGAGGGAGCGAATGCAATTGGCTACATTGGATGAGATCGGATAAGTAAGCATTACGGGTATGTGGACTGACAGTTTGTGCAATTAAGTAATCACGATAAGTCAATAAAAAACTGAGATGTGTGGGAATAACAATAGGGGCGGGTGTACGGGGTTTCTTATTGGGCGTTCGCATACTAAAAATACAATCTTAAAAATAAAACTTTAAAAGAAAAAGACCTGAAAGTCGATGTTATATAGCAAATCGAGTATTTAAAAACGGCATGAAAAATATTCTCATTTCTTGTATAATAATAGCATAAACAAAATTCTTGAGAGTGCGATGCTGTGCTGTTATCAGAGTTAAAGGTTAAGCAAGCTGCTGTGATTACCAAAGTCAATCAACAGACTGTCGAATTGGGTCAAACTGACCCAATAGCGAGCCGACTGGAAACCCTGGGATTTATTCCAGGCACCCCTGTAAAAGTTGTTGCAAAAGGTGTTTTTGGCGGAGATCCCTTGTTGATCCAAATTGGATTTACTCGATTTGCTTTGCGTAAAAATGAAGCGGAAAAAATTGAAATTACTTTAAATATTGAAGGAGTGGCGACATGAGTGAAGCGTTACGAGTCGCTCTTGTTGGCAACCCGAACTGTGGTAAAACATCGCTGTTTAACCAATTAACAGGAACACGTCAGAAAGTTGGTAACTATGCAGGGGTAACGGTGGAACGGAAGGTGGGTCTATTCCAGCTGCCATCCAATCGTCAGGTCCGTGTACTCGATTTACCGGGCGCATATAGTTTAAATGCGACCAGTCCAGATGAAGCCGTAACGCGTGATGTGTGTTTGGGCAAAATTGCCGATGAACAGCATCAGGATGTTTTTTTATGTGTGGTCGATGCGACTAATTTAAAATTACATCTCGGTTTAGTCTTGGAGATGATCGAGTTAGGCCGACCAATGCTCATTGTGTTAAACATGATGGATGAAGCACGCCGTCGTGGTATTCAAATTAATGCACAAAAGCTATCACAGCGTTTGGGCGTAACGGTTGTTGAAACTGTTGCAACCAGTTCTGCGGGGGTTGTGAATTTAATAGAAGCTTTGGAACAGCAAAAATTTGATGTACCTCAAACTGAATTAAGTGGTTTAGTGGGTCATCATCATCAAAAAATAGCAACGATAATGAATGACGTTGTGGTGTCTAACGATCATGAAGATAAACGAACGGAATTTTTGGATCGTATTTTCTTACACCCTGTTTTTGGTTTACTGGCATTAACCATTTCCATGTTTGTTGTATTTCAGGCTGTATTTTCATGGGCTGCACCATTTCAGGATGCGATTGAAACTGCTTTTGGATGGCTAGGTGAACAGATCGGCGCGTTGATTACACAGCCTTTACTACAAAGTTTGATTGTCGACGGGATTATTGCAGGTGCGGGCGGTGTAGTAGTATTCCTGCCGCAAATTTTAATTCTATTCTTCTTTATTTTATTTTTAGAAGAAACAGGATATTTACCACGCGCAGCATTTTTGCTCGATAAACTGATGTATAAAGCGGGCTTAAGTGGTCGTGCATTTATTCCTTTACTGTCCAGCTTTGCCTGTGCCGTTCCTGGAATCATGGCAACACGTACCATTCAGGATCCACGAGATCGTTTAACCACGATTTTTGTTGCACCGTTAATGACCTGTTCAGCACGACTGCCTGTTTATGCTTTACTTATTTCAGCATTCATTCCGTCAACCACAGTTTGGGGATTCTTTAACTTACAAGGGTTGGTGTTATTTGCGCTGTATATGGCAGGCATTGTCAGTGCTTTAATTGTTGCATTTGTCTTGAAATTTTTCCAAAAAGATAAGTCGCAATATACCTTACTCATGGAATTGCCAAGTTACCGTTTTCCAAACATGAAAAGTATCATGATTGGGTTGCTTGATCGTGCAAAAATCTTCTTAAAACGTGTTGGTGGTATTCTATTTGCGCTATCAATTTTATTATGGTTTTTGTGTACATTCCCAGGACCGCCTGAAAATGCCACTTTACCACCGATTGACTATAGTTTTGCAGGGCGAATTGGTCACTTTATGCAACCGCTATTTGCCCCAATCGGATTTAATTGGCAAATTTGTGTAGCCTTAATTCCAGGTATGGCTGCACGAGAAGTGATGGTTGCATCTTTGGGTACGGTTTATGCCTTATCTACCACCGATGAAGATGCTTTGGCGCAAGGTCTTACTCACCTGATTAGCGCACCGGGGAGCGGCTGGAGTATTGCAACAGGGTTGTCATTATTGGTATGGTACATTTATGCACCGCATTGTTTATCAACATTGGCGACAGTAAAACGTGAAACTGGCTCTTGGAAAATGGTGGCTTGGATGACCATCTATCTTTTTGCATTGGCTTATTTCACCGCATTTCTAACCTATCAAATTGCGACTTATTATTTAGGTTAAGGCAATAGGAGATTGTAATGATTCAATATTTAATTATTGCAGTTCTGGTGATTTGGAGCGCGATTTACGTATTCAAAAAAGTGTTTCCTCAAACAGCCTACAAAGCATTTACTGTTTTGGCGGATGCGTGTGAAAAGCGTGGATGGAATACATTTGCTCAGAAGCTACGTCCAGCGATGCCAATGGGCTGTGGTGGAGGTTGTGGTTGTGATACGGCACCGAAGAAATCTAAAAATACCATTCAGGCAGTGAAGTGGAAGTAAAACTTACATTGCATTGATTTTGAGAAGCTGTCCTAAGGGGCAGCTTTTTTACGTGAAAACACAAAAAAAATTGAATAAAGCGCATTCCATCAAGGCATTCCAAAACGCAAAATGCTAACATTTGCCAAGTTCAAAAATAAACGTAATGGGTTTGACATGTTAATACAACGTGGTGGGTTAAAAGTCGTTGCAGGCTTAGGAATTTCGGGAGTTTCGGCCGTTAATTTTTTAGTTGAGCAAGGCTATCAGGTTGCGGTAACAGACTCACGCAGTCATCCACCCGGACATGATCAGATTCCTCAAAATATCCAGACCAGTTTTGGTAAATTAGATCTGGATTTACTGTTACAGGCTGAAGAAATTATTCTTAGCCCTGGACTTGCACCGCAACTGCCAGAAATTCAGCAAGCACTCGAAAAAGGTATTGCTGTGATTGGCGATGTGCAATTGCTACGCCGTGCCACGGAAGTACCAATTGTGGCGATTACAGGCTCTAATGCCAAAAGCACTGTCACTACACTCATTGGTTTAATGGCGAAAGATGCGGGTAAGAAAGTTGCTGTCGGTGGTAATTTAGGTCGTCCAGCCTTAGATTTACTCAAAGATGATCCTGAACTCATCATTCTAGAACTTTCTAGTTTTCAGTTGGAAACCACGGCATATTTAAATGCAGCTGTTGCGGTCGTATTAAATATGAGTGAAGATCATTTAGACCGTCATGGCGATATGCTGGGTTATCACAAAGCCAAACATCGTATTTTTCAAGGCGTGAAAAAAGTGGTGTATAACCGTGATGACAGTTTGACCCGTCCGTTTGTACCAGATGCAACCCCAATGCAAAGTTTTGGCCTAAATGCACCAGATATGAATCAATATGGTGTGCTGAAGGATTTGGATGGCACAATTTGGCTGGCGCGAGGTCGGGAACGTTTGCTCAAAAGCACCGAGTTGTATATTCAAGGAACGCATAATGTGGCAAATGCATTGGCGTGCCTTGCTTTGGGTGAAGCGATTGGTTTGCCACTCGAGAGTATGCTTGAAACCCTGAAAACGTTTAAAGGTTTGGAGCATCGTTGTGAATACGTGGCAGCCCTAAATGATGTACGTTATTACAATGATTCCAAGGGAACCAATATTGGCGCAACGTTGGCTGCAATCGATGGTCTAGGGGCAGCGATTGAGGCTGAGCGGGGCAAGGTTGTCATAATCTTAGGTGGTCAGGGCAAGGGTCAGGATTTTACAGCCCTGCGTGATTCCTTACAAAAATATGTGAAAGTTGCGGTCGTGTTGGGTGAAGATGCCCGATTGATTGAACAGGCGATTCAAGGCACAACTCAAATTTTACATGCAGATACCTTGCAACATGCAGTCACGATTTGCCAGCAACAATCACAACCGAAAGATGTCGTTTTACTCTCACCTGCATGTGCAAGTTTTGACATGTTCAAAGGTTATAGTGATCGAGGGCATCAATTTGTTGCATGTGTTCAGGCATTACAACCATGCCAAAAGTGAAGGAAGAGTCAATGTCAGGTTTTGCTCAGACAACAATCCATAAATTACAAGCGGCCTACCAACGCATTACACCGAAATTTCCTAGCGAGATTACACCACGTAATGTGCTTATTTTTTGTGTCGTTGCTTTATTGATCATTGGTACAATCATGGTAGGTTCAGCGTCAATGCCGTATGCCGATACCAAACAGAATGATCCGTTTTACTTTCTGGAACGCCATGCTATTTCGATTGTGATTGCGGCATTCGCTGCATTTATCACCTCTCGATTTTCGCTTGAATACTGGTTTAGAAATACCTTCCTATTCTGGTTAATTACCATTGGTTTGTTGTTTGTCGCATTGTTTATTGGGACAGAGGTCAATGGTTCCACGCGCTGGATTCGTATTGCAGGATTTACCTTACAACCAACAGAAATTGCGAAAGTGATGATGGCCATTTTTACAGCAGATTATGTGGTACGACGTGCCCATGAAGTGCGTAATAGTTGGATGGGGTTAATCCGTCTGGGTGGGATTATGACCATTACGGTGGGGTTAATTCTAGCCGAACCCGATTTGGGTGCAACTGTGGTTATTGTGATGATGATGTTTGGTGTGTTCTTTTTGGCAGGTGCACCAGCCATCCAGTTCCTATTTTATATTGGCGCTATTGCGATTGCATTGGTGTTTCTTATTCTCTTTGAACCTTACCGTTATGAGCGTTTAGTATCGTTTACGAACCCATGGGCTGACCCATTGGGAGCAGGATACCAGCTCTCTAATGCACTGATGGCATTTGGTCGCGGTGAATGGTTTGGTGTTGGTTTAGGACACAGTATGCAGAAAATGTCTTATTTACCAGAGGCACACACCGACTTCATGTTGGCCATTTTAGGTGAAGAATTTGGTTTTTTTGGGATCGCAACGGTGATGTCCCTTGAATTTATTATGTTGGCAAGCTGTATTAAAATCGGACATCGTGCTTTAAAAAATAATTACTTACGCGCAGGATATTTATCTTATGGCATTAGTATGATTTTCTTAATGCAAATTCTGGTTAATGCGGGCATGAATATGGGAATGCTACCGACCAAAGGCTTAACGTTGCCTTTTATTAGTTATGGTGGAACTTCCTTAATGATGTGTGCAGTCATGATTGCATTGGTATTGAAAATTGATGCCACCACACAACAAGCCAACCCAGATCAGGAACTTTCTAATTTTTAATTAAAAACGAATCAATACATGGAGCCACATGCCAGTCACACTGCATGTGGCTTTTTTAATATGAGATGTTTAGACAAAACAATTGGGCAGTTGCATCACGTGAGGAATACGTGAAACACACCACTGTGAAGTCGCTTGTTTTAACATGATTTCAGGATGATCTAAGTCGACAGCAGGTTGCCCAAGTGCCTGAATCGCCTGCTGTAATAAAATGGGTGCGTTTGTAATATCGAGCGCTTGTGCCATATTTTGCTTGGATAGCTTTTGACCTCGATCATTCATGGCTAACGGTAAATGCATATAACTTAATGACGGATAATCGAGTAATTGGCCTAACCATATTTGTCGCTCGGTATTGTCCAGTAAATCTGCACCACGAACCACATGGGTGATTCCTTGCAAATAATCATCGACCACAACGGCAAGTTGATAATTGATGATGCCGTCACGCCGTTTTAAGACAAAATCGCCCAAGTCTAAAGCCAGATTGGAACAGTGCTGACCTTGTAGACGGTCTTGAAAACAGATCAATTGATCTTGTACTTTGACACGAATCGCCTGATCGATGAAATTGAGATTTAAATCTCGACAAGCCCCGTTGTATATGGCATTTGAGCCAAGAATTTTGCGGGTACATTGGCACGCGTAGACCAAATGCTGCGCTTTGAGTTGCTCAAGCACCGTTTCGTAAATATCCAGACGATCTTTCTGGTAGATAATTTCAGTTTCAGACTGAAAACCAAAGGCATCGATACAGCGCAAAATATGCTGTTCACTATTGGGAAAAATGCGTGGGATATCGGTATCTTCAATGCGAACGACCCATTTTCCATGATGGGCTTTGGCATCACAATAACTGGCGACAGCTGTGAGCAGTGAACCGAAATGTAGCGGTCCCGTTGGGGATGGCGCAAATCGGCCAATGTAATTTTTATACATAATAAATGGATTCTCGCCTTTTTTTCTTTAAATAAAAAAGGAGAATTCCCCCTTCTTTGTATGAAAAAGAAGGGGCAGAGGGCTTATCCGTTATTTTGCTTCTCTTTGATTTCTGCCAAAGTTTTGCAGTCAATACATAACGTTGCGGTAGGACGTGCCTCTAGGCGACGCAAACCGATTTCAATCCCACATGTTTCACAGAAACCGTAATCATCATCTTTAATCGCAGTCAATGACTGTTCAATTTTACGAATGAGTTTACGTTCACGGTCACGGGTACGCAGTTCAATTGCAAATTCTTCTTCTTGCGTTGCACGGTCATTGACGTCAGGGAGTGCTGTAGATTCGTCTTGCATGGTATTGAGCGTACGATCTACTTCTGACATTAACTCGGCTTTCCAAGCTTCTAGAATTTTACGGAAATGCGCCAGTTGCCCTTCCGACATATACTCTTCATTTTTTTTCAGCTCGTAAGGTGCAATACCGAATAAACTTGCGGTAGAGCTGCCGTCAGTTGCTTTAGGCTTAGTTTTACGTGCACGTTTAGATGTGTCAACATCTGCGTGTTCGTCTAAAACTTGGTTTAAGTTGTCATTCGCCATAATAGGGCAATCCTCATCATATACGCGCGAAAGGCGTAAGTGCTATGGTGATATGCAAGTTCTTGTTATCTCACCCTTAGGGTAATTTAATTTGCCGCTAAGGGGTCGCCATCATAAAGACTTTTTGCACAGTTGAATAGTCTTTTTAGATGCCTGAAATGGGCTTCATTGTTCAGAGACGATCTAAATTAATCGAAATTTTGGCAAATGAAAAGTTAATAACCTGAAATATCATTATTTATTTTTTGGATTAAGTGTGATACTCGGTAAACCTTTGTTTCAATTTGACCATTTTCGTACAAATATAATACGCGATATCCTGGTGCAATTTCATCGAGCGCAAAGTTTTCACTGTGTGGTTTAAATTGTACGCTGGTCGCTGGCACGGCTAAAAAAGTAATGTTACGCGCAATTTCTACAAATTCTTGATGCACATGACCATGAATGACCGCTTTGACTTGAGGATGCTTTGCAAGTGTATCAAGTAATGATGGCGTGTTTTTCAAACAGTGTTGGTCAATCCATACCGAATTCATATGCAAAGGGTGATGGTGGCAACCGATCAGAATATGGCGTTTGGAATACTGCTGTAATAGCTGTTGCAATTGTTCAAGTTGCACATCATCAATATGGCCATCTATTCTGCCTTCCACAGCACTGGTGAGTAAAATCATCACCCATGCACCCATTTCAATCAGACTGATCGGTCCCTGCTCATTTGGATAAGGAAAATGAGTTAAATCATCATGATTGCCTGGGGTTTGATAAAATGGAATTTTGAGATTTTGCATATAACGCAAATAGCGTGCATAGGTAGCTGGTTTTGCAACCTGAGCCACATCGCCCGTATGTACAATACTATCGATATGTGGATGGTGATGCAGAATATGCTGCATCAGAAGATGAAAATTGCGTTCGGGATTGATGTCAACAAAATACGCATCAGCTTGATCCATAAGGTGCGTGTCGCTGATTTGAATAAGTGTGTAGGGGGGTGGCATGACATTATTCATTGTTGAATTCATCTCGTTTTTTTTATGTCGTCTGACTCACTTGTACATGTTGCTGTAACCATTGTAATGCCATAATTACAGGTGCGTTTCTCAATCGCCCATTATAGAGTAAGGTATTGATTTCTGCATAGGAGAATAGATGAAAAAGAATGTTTTCGCCTTCTTCTGCTAAACCAAAAATTCCGCCTTGTTCGGGTAAGTTCGTTTCAGCTGCATATAAATGAAAAATTTCAGAACAAGCCCCTGCTGAAGGGTAAAAGCTAAATAGATGTGTTAATTCTTCAACGTCGCAACCCGATTCTTCGAGACTTTCTCTACGAATACAGCTTTCAGGTGATTCATCGCCATCTAAGACACCCGCAATTACTTCAAGTTGCCAAGGTGATGCCTCATCATCCAATGCACCGACACGGCATTGTTCAATTAGGGCAAAACGTTGTTGTCGATCGTTATACAGTAAAACACCAGCGGCTTGACCACGTTGAATGAGCTCCCGTTGAATGACAGGGCTATAACCTTCTTGTTGAAATAAACGGTGGCGGAAGCTAATTTTTTCAACTTTTACAAATCCGCGAAAACACATTTCTCGTGCAGTGATTTCGACGTCATTTTTATCATAGCTGGCATGTTTGATAATGTGCATAGTTCAATCAGGATGACAAGACTAGCTTGTCATCCTAACCGAGAATCATCATCAGGCAAGTGTTTTTTTACCTGTTTTTACACTTTACGATACAGTTTTTGTCCCTGTTTCTGATACAGCGCTTTCATCGATTCAAAGCCTTCTTTCACGCTAAGATTATTCTGTGGTTGAACAGATGGGGGATGCACGTGTTTTTGTGCCTGCGCATAGTCACGAACATGTTGGGTAATTTTCATGGAACAAAATTTTGGACCACACATCGAGCAAAAGTGTGCTGATTTATGTGCCTCTTTCGGCAAGGTTTCATCATGCAGACTTCTTGCGGTATCGGGGTCCAAACTTAAGTTGAATTGATCCTCCCATCGAAATTCAAATCTGGCTTTAGAAAGCGCATTGTCTCGAACCTGTGCGCCCGGATGGCCTTTGGCAAGATCGGCAGCATGTGCTGCAATTTTGTAGGTGATGATGCCATCTTTAACGTCTTTTTTGTTGGGTAAACCCAGATGCTCTTTTGGCGTGACATAGCAGAGCATTGCTGTCCCATACCAACCAATCATTGCCGCACCAATGGCAGAAGTAATGTGATCATAGCCCGGTGCGATATCGGTGGTGAGTGGCCCAAGTGTATAAAAGGGGGCTTCGGAACAAACCTCAAGTTGTAAGTCCATATTTTCTTTAATCATTTGCATGGGCACATGTCCTGGACCTTCAATCATGACTTGGACATCATGCTCCCAAGCGCGATGCGTGAGCTCACCCAGTGTATGCAGTTCGCTGAATTGTGCTTCATCGTTAGCATCTTGAATACAGCCAGGTCGCAAACCATCACCTAAGCTAAATGAGACATCATAAGCTTTCATAATGTCGCAGATCTCATCAAAATGGGTGTAGAGAAAGTTCTCTTGATGATGTGCCAGACACCATTGTGCCATGATCGATCCTCCACGTGAAACAATGCCCGTTAAACGATTGGCTGTGAGGGGAACGTAGCGTAACAAGACACCTGCATGGATGGTGAAATAGTCCACCCCTTGCTCGGCTTGTTCAATCAAAGTGTCTTTAAAAATCTCCCATGTTAAATCTTCGGCGACACCATCCACTTTTTCTAAAGCTTGATAAATCGGCACAGTGCCAATGGGTACGGGGGAATTACGAATAATCCATTCACGTGTTTCATGAATATTTTTCCCTGTCGATAAGTCCATGATGGTGTCTGCCCCCCAGCGTGTTGCCCATGTCATTTTGGCAACTTCTTCATCAATACTGGAACCCAGCGCAGAGTTGCCAATATTGGCATTAATTTTTACCAGAAAATTACGCCCGATAATCATCGGTTCAAGTTCTGGATGATTAATATTGGCTGGAATAATGGCTCGACCTGCGGCGACTTCCTGACGTACAAATTCAGGTGTAATCACTCTTAAATTCAGTGCGCCAAAGTTTTGCCCCGCATGCTGGCGCATATCGACATCTTGGAGTTGACGCTGATTCTCACGGATGGCGATGTATTCCATTTCAGGTGTGATGATGCCTTGTTTGGCATAATGCATTTGGGTGACGTTTTTGCCCGTTTTAGCTTTACGCGGGTTTTGAATATGAGCAAAACGGATGTTGGCAGTACGTATGTCTTTGAGACGCTGTTGTCCAAATTGAGAGCTGAGACCTTGTAATCTTTCACTGTCATGACGTTGTTCAATCCAGCGTTCACGTATGAAAGGCAGGCCTTTGTTTAAATCAATGGTAACATCTGGATCGGTATAAACCCCTGAAGTATCATAGACTAGCACGGGAGGGTTATATTCACCGCCCAAAGCTGTGGGTGTATCTGTTAGTGAAATTTCCCTAAAAGGGACATTAATCTCAGGGCATGAACCTTGCACATAGATTTTGCGAGAAGCGGGCAAAATACGGGTTAAATCTTTCGATGCTTGCTCATGTTCGGCAGAAATTGTGCCAGCGTCGTGTGCCAAGGTGGCAGATGGATGGTTCGTTACGTTGAGATTCGTTAATCGGTTCATCACATGATCCTTATGAAATTAGCTCTTGATGAGCGGTATCAACGAATCAAGCATGACCAAAAAGCGCTATAGAATCCTCCTTGGCTTTCTTAAAAGAGCATGGCACTTTTATAAAAAAGAAGGAAAAATAATGATATTTTATGCTATAAGTTTTTGATTTTGCTTGATTCCTACGCAGGTGCTAACCTGATCAGGTTCAACGGTACTTGAATTTAGTATTTTCCTTAGACCTTTTTAAAAAGGCTTTGCGATATTTTTAGTCGCATCTCAGGAAAGTGCTATTCAATCTCAGCGAGTCATTACTCGCGCTCCGTCAAGCATGGGATTAGATTATCATGTTTTAGGAAAAAGTCATGTCTGAGACAAAATTAATGTGATCCAATATTGCATTAGAATTGTTGTTGCCCGATTAGGCTGTTAGCCACCTTGCCTGCATGCGTAATGCAAATTGCATCGATTAAACAATCACGTGCGATATGTGTACTGTCTACGGATAACGGATCGTAGAGTTTCATATAAGCATCCAATTGTTTGCTGGTTCTAATGGCATTTTGTTGTTCAGAACGTTTTTCAGCATTGCTCAGTTCGACAGGAATCGTGGCATTTCGTTGTTCGGGGGTAAGTTCGATGAACTGCAAGAATTTTGCTGCTTGCGTCGATAATGTCGATTGCCCCTGTGCTAAACGTTTAATTTCAGCCAATGCATCGGGATAAATATCGATTTCACCCATATAGTCGGTTGAAATTGGCAAACTATTTAAACCATGAAATAAAAACTGGCTATATTTAAATTTCAGGCGCTGTGCATCATCAAAAAAGCTGCTATTTGGATATTGTTGAATGTAATTTTGCCAGAATTGAGCACGCCGTGAAATCTCAGCCCAAGAAAGATCGAGATTATTGTTGGAAATAATGGCAACCTGATTCTGCTTTGCTAAATTTTCGATAAACACTTTCTCTGCGATTGGAAGATGTGGTGCAAAAATTTGCAAGAGATAATTGGGTTGGCGTCTATACATGATCGTACCATCGCCAGCATCGAAAAGTTCATAAAAGGCTTCTCCCTGATGCTGAATCAGATATTGGTCACGTACATTAAACTGTGCAAGATAATCTTGACGCATAGAGGGGTTGGTGCTGTTGTTAACCGCATATTGCTCAAAAGCAGTCTGTTGTTCAGGAGTACGATCGGTTGCTAAAAATCGTTGATACATCGTCGTAGAGGTATAGATCAATTGTGTTTGCTGTGCAAATGTAATGTGTGGCAAACAGCGTTTTAATAGATCATTTACTTGTTGTAGGTCTTCAATGCGACTTTGATTATTAATTTTTTGCATCATTTCAGTGAGTTCATCACAACTCGACTTTTTACGAGTTTCTACAACATTCGCCTTTTGTTCATGCACAGCATTTTCTGACGGTTGATAGCATCCGACCAACAGAAAAAGATAAATTAAAAATGTACACGCATGTTTGGCCTGCATAGCAGAAATGACCTCACAATGAAACGGCTTCCTAATCAGGTGGCTGCAACGCCTGAAATTTGTCAAATGCATTATGCCAAAACAGCATGATAAAGTTGTTGTAATGTTGCAAGTATTGGTGATGTACTGTTGATAATTGATTAATCACAATTACGTTAAATATGAATGTTTGGAGTTGGAAATGGCTTCCTATTGAATGATGATACTGGCTGGGATTACGGCTATTTCATCATATTTAAATGTAAAGCAACTTGCTACGATAAAATCCAGATGAACATTCTATAAAAGCGATTTGCATGGCATAATAGCATCAAGCTACATTATTTTATTCATATGGCTGTAAAATAACCAATAATATGACATTCTTTGAAAAAACTGTCATCAAATAGTCACGATGATCATGCTTAAATAAAGAGTTATCAATCGCATTAGACCTGTTTGGGAGATTCTTCTTGAGCCTAACGAACCCAATTTTGACCCATCATATTTCTTCACAATTTAATGAAGAACTCCAAGAGGTCAATACAAAATTTATGGCGATGGGCGGCATTATTGAGCAACAGGTGACCAACGCAATTCATGCGCTGTTGGATATGGATGTTGCTTTGGCCGTCGATGTGCAATATAACGATAAAAATGTTAATCGCATGGAACAAGAAATTGATGAAAGTATTACATTGATTTTGGCTCGTCGGCACCCTGCAGCAATTGATTTGCGCACTGTGATTGCAATGAGTAAAGCAAACACCGATTTAGAGCGCATTGGCGATGAAGCGGCAAAGGTTGCGAGCATCGCCCAAGAGCTTTGTGAACAAGGTGGTTCACCACGTGGGTTCATGGAAACACGTCACATTGGCAATCAAGTTAGAATCATGATTCATGACGCATTAGATGCTTTTGCACGGTTAGATGCAGATATGGCCTTACAGGTATTGCGTGCCGATACCGATGTAGATCGTGAATATCAATCTGCGACACGCACACTCATGACCTATATGATTGAAGACCCACGGTATATAACACGCGCTTTAAATGTTTTGTGGGTGCTCCGTTCATTGGAACGTATAGGTGATCATGCGCGGAATATTGCAGAACAGGTCATTTATATGGCAAAAGGTCTGGATGTGCGCCATACCAGCGTAGAAGAAATCGAAGCCAAGGTGAATGGTCAACAATAATACAATTCAAAATAATGGTTATAAGAGCAAAAGTGGATGCCTATAAGCTTTATATTCAAAGCACTTGATTGCAAAAAATGCATAAAAAAAATCCTAGATCTGGGGGAATCTAGGATATATAAAAGGGGGGTATTTCAACAGGATCATTCTACCGTCCTGATAAAAATATAGTACCCAAAAAAAACATTACAGTCATCCGCTCTCCTGTGAAGCCTTGTTATTTTCTATTCAAGTTTGTAATTAGTTTAGGCATTCTGTAGCAAAAAGTAGAAAAAGGAATGAGAAAAGCATGGGTATTAAGAATCCAGCTTTTTCCAGCCTTCTGCGGTTTCCACACTATCATCATTGCTCAAGAATTTTTCCCGTTGTTCTTCAAGAAATTTTTTAGCTTCTGGTTCAAATACATTTAGTCGTTTTTCATTAATAAGCGTGGTTTGATGTTGTAACCATTCTTGCCATGCCTGCTTGGAAACAGTTTCGAAAAATTCCTGACCTTTTGCTCCAGGAAAAGGGGCAAAATCTAAGCCTTCCAGCTCTTTTTGATATTTTCGGCAAAATACTTGTCGACTCATTTGGTTTTTTCCTTGATAAACCCCTGTTTAGACTTGGCCATCATAGCCTTCGTCTTGCGCTTGGGAAAAGCAGTACTTTCCTTCGCGCAGGGGGAGATAAATAAATTAAATTGAATATAACTGTTGCAAACGTGTATGTGCGCGAACAATAGCGGCTTCAACTTGTTTTGGTGCGGTGCCGCCAATGTGATCACGCGCATTGACAGAGGCTTCTAAAGTCAGTGCTTTGTCGAATACATCTTGCTCGATTAGATTAGAAAATTGCTGTAACTGCTCAAGGCTTAACTCAGATAAATCTTTTTCTTCAGCAACGCCTAAAGCAACCGCTTTACCTACAATTTCATGCGCATCACGGAAAGCAATTCCTTTTTTCACCAAATAATCCGCAAGATCTGTCGCTGTTGAAAAACCACGTAATGCAGCTTCACGCATAATGTCGATGTTTGGAACCAGTGCAGGAATCATATCTGCAAAGGCCATGACTGAACCACGAACGGTATCGATCGCATCAAACAACGGCTCTTTATCTTCCTGATTGTCTTTGTTATAGGCCAATGGTTGACCTTTCATTAACGTTAGTAAGCTGATGAGATCACCAAACACACGACCAGATTTACCACGAATTAGTTCAGGAACATCTGGGTTTTTCTTTTGTGGCATGATCGATGAGCCCGTACAGAAACGGTCTGGAATATTAATAAATTTAAATTGTGCCGATGTCCATAGAATTAATTCTTCCGACATACGTGACAAGTGCATCATAATTAACGATGCTGCAGCATTAAATTCAATGGCAAAGTCACGATCTGAGACAGCGTCCAGTGAGTTTTCAGATACGGCTTCAAACCCGAGCAGCGCTGCCGTGTAAGCACGATCAATCGGATATGTTGTACCCGCTAAAGCCGCTGAACCTAATGGCATGCGGTTAACACGTTTACGACAATCTTGCAGACGTTCGGTATCCCGAACGAGCATTTCAAACCATGCCAATAAGTGATGACCAAAGGTTACAGGTTGCGCTGTTTGTAAATGTGTAAAACCTGGCATAATGGTCTGCGTATTTTTTGCTGCAAGTTGCAAAATACCTTTTTGTAAACGATGCAATACTTTTAAAATATCATCGATTTCATCGCGCAAATACAAACGAATATCGGTAGCGACCTGATCATTACGACTACGGCCTGTGTGTAATTTTTTTCCTGTAATGCCAATCCGATTGGTCAGGCGAGATTCAATGTTCATGTGAACATCTTCTAAATCGATACGCCATTCAAAAGTTCCTGCTTCAATTTCATTGCGAATTGCAGTTAAACCTTGAATAATATCATCACGTTCAGATTCTGTTAGAACACCAACTTTTGCCAGCATGGTTGCATGTGCAATCGATCCTGCAATGTCTTGTTTATAAAAGCGTTGGTCAAATTGAACGGAAGCAGTAAATTCTGCAACGAAAGCATCTGTTGCTTCAGTGAAGCGTCCGCCCCACATACCAGAAGTTTCGGTAGGGCTATTCGAGGATTGAGAAGATGTGGTCATGGCGGCTCAATAAAATAAAAAACAGTATAGCAAAACATGCGTTGTTTGCCGATGATGATCTCTCTACAAAATTATCATCCAGCAATCAACTGAAAAAGAACTCCTATTTTTTTACGAAAATTGGGCGTTGGCAATATTTAATTGAATTATTTCTCACCAGTGGTGTATTGGCGATTGTTCTAGTGCTTGCCGAGGCAAAAGCGTGGTCGCAAGTTAGTTTTTTGCAAATATTTCAGTATCTACTTTACATTTATTGGGTTTTAATTAGTTTTGCAGTTCTTGTCGAGCGCTTTCAATATGCTTTGCATCGGCTAAAATTACATTTTGCCATGATCATCGCGTTTGTCATTCTGATTGGTATTGTGCTTGTAACGACGCTCATACTGAATTTTCTTGACAGTATCGTACGTAATGGTGTGATGGTGACATTACAGCAGCCAGTATTATGGGATGGTTTGATACAGCATTTGAGTTATGCAGCGCTGTTAGGAATGGTATGCTTTCGCTATCTTTATATACGTGATCAATGGGTTGAACAGCA
>JASGGM010000007.1:0-25364 GCA_047605045.1 Acinetobacter sp.
CCCCATCCCATTTGATCGGTTTTGGCACGACACGCTTGCTTAATGCCTGGTTCAAATTGCGTTCCCTTAAACTTCTCGCACGTTTTTAGCAAAGCCTCTAAATTCGGTGCATTGGGAATAAACTTAAGGGCATCGTTATACAATTGCGCTAAGGTACGTTTCGGTTGAGATGCAGCAGCTTGATTGGTTTGTTGTGGGGCTGCATTATGCTGACCATTCGACGATGAATTACGGTTATTTTGATTGGATGTATGATTGACCTGATTGTGATACTCATCACTGTCATAATCTTTGGTGTCATCAATCAGGAATAAACCATTCAGTGCATATTTACGTGCGTAAGAACTTGAAGCCCCAAACGTTTGTGCCACATCCATGCCTTTTTTGTTGATGTCGACACCTGCATGAGCAGTCACAACTGTTTGCTGGCCTGCAGCATCGGTAAATACCGCTTTCGCCGTGACCACAATGGCTTGGCCAACTTCCTGAACATCATCAGAAAGAACCAAAGTTGCTCCCAATTCCTTCAGCAATGGCTTAACCGCTTCGAGAATATCTTCACAATTACGGTAGTTGTAATTTCCAAAGGTATTACGCTTACTTTTCGGGGCTTTTAACTCTTGTTGAATATGTTGTAATGCATTAATTTGATTCGACATTACACTGCCTCCACTAAACGATTTTTTTCAATAAACCCCGATAACAGGGCGTTGATATTTTGATGGTCCACATGGTCGGTAAAGTCCTTGAATTCTTTGCCATCTACGCTATGGACGTTTTCAATGCTTAGACTGGTAATTTCTATCGCCGTGTAGTCCGAGCCTTGTACGCCGTAGCTATCGGCATGTGCTTGGTAATCGAAACTGACGTTTAGAATGAATTCATCTAGGCGAATGGTGGCAATGCCTGTATGGTCGCCAGTAATTTTTAATGCCTGTACGCTGTATGTGGTTGTTTCAGCATTGGCATAGCTGCTAATGGTGGTGCTTGCAGGCGATTGTTCATGGCAAGCGAACATGATGGATGCGGTGAATACCATCGCCGTGAGGGTGGTGAATGCAAGTGGCTTGCCGTATGTTGTGGTTTGGGTCATAATTCATTTGCTCCATGTTGAGTAAAGCTCCTTAGTCCGCCAAGATTGCAGGAGCTTTTTTGTTGTCTATGGAATTATTATTACCAAAAAGGTAATTTATTGCAATGGGTAAATTATCTTTTTTATTCTTTTATGATTTAATAGATAAAAGAAAACCCATCACGGGGATGGGTTGGAAAAATAGAAAATATTATAAATCTTCCTGAAGCAGAGAAATTTGTTTGCCTTTTTTGGGATAAACTCTATCAACCATGGAAAGCAACTGATCCCAAGAATCTGCCAATTTCATAAAACCAATAATAGAGTGAACATGTTGAGACAGAGCTGGGTGACCTACATCGGAAGATAACCATTGATGATGCCGGTTTTTTCTTCGACCTTTTTCATTTTTAGGGTTTAGTTGCTCTAACTCTTCAAGTAGTCCAGGCGCTAACCGCTCATAAACAAGATCAACAGTATATCTACCAACCACACCTGGACGTGCTACTGAATTTGGCTTAAAAGACCATTTTTTTAGCCTAAACATCTCCTGGTAAAATTCATCAGGAAATCTTTTTGCCCAAGCTGCTAATTCTTTTGCTAGGTATTTATCTAATATAGCCTGTAAAGCATATCTATCTCTGATTTCCTGGTAGCCAGTTGCCTCATCAATTAAAGCGACTAATCCAACTTTAGCGACTGATCTAATTATCATTTCTGCAAAAATTGCTTGTGTTTCTTGAGATTTAGAAAGTATTCCACGTTTAGAAGCTTCAATTATGGCATCGCAAATATCAATCAAAATCGAAGCATCATATCCATGTGTTTCAGGAACGGATCCACCACTGCCTACTCTTGAAAATTTAACAGGATTATTCAATTTTTCCAAAGACTCAGGATCTAGGAAAGGAACTAATTTGCCATCAATAAAGTTTCGTAAAGCCATTCCAGATGAATTTTTTGAAAACCCTAATGCTTTTTGCATAGCATTACCCGATATAACGCGGTTTTCATTTTCCAGTACATGACACAAAAGGGTAATGTTACCTATTCGTAAATCACCAGTATGAGTGGCTTTTAATTCCCTTTTTGACCATCGTGCTTCAGCAGCTTTTTTAGCTATTTCACTTCTCGATTCAGCAGACAGGTGTTTTGCACGGGCTAAACCACCTGGACTTTTTGAGTTATTTTTTTCATGCATAATGCAAGCATCCATTTAATAAAGTATGCTTGCATTATGCATTGATATAAAAATATTGCAAGCATAAATTTGATCAAATTTTATGCTTGCAATGTGGTTGGCTTGAAATGTGCTGCCTGAATTTTTACTTCTCCTGGTCATTCTAAAAACTTTGTCGGCTTCACAGTTTTAGAATGCTAATTCAGCTTGTTTGTTTTTAATTTCTACGGGTTGAATTGAATCACAATAGATCATTACTTCTGAACCTTTAGTTTTATTGTATGCACTATAGTTCAAAGCATAGTCATCTTGTCTATAACCTTGATAGATTTCTTTAATTTCTGTGCAATTGTCATAGGAAACAATCCACTTTGTTTTGACTTGATCTAACTCTTTACGAATCAGAACATGGTCATCGTGCTGATAAAAATTTCTGTATAGACCTTGACCTTTTACATAGTAGGGAGGGTCAAGGTAAATCAACGAATTTTTAGGTAATAACTGGTCGGCATTGCTTAAAAGTTCCAAAGCATCTCTGTTGTAAACTTTGATTTGAGACGCATGTTCTCCTATACGCTCAATCCGTTTTGATAGATCCTCTTTATTAAAACGAGCATCTAGTTTGTAATTCCCATCTTGGTTTTTGCCACCAATCACACCACCTTTTAGAATACCTGAACGATTTGTGCGATTCAGAAAGAATGCAGCAAAACCATGTTCTAGTTCAGAGTGATCATTAGGTTTTGCCAAAACTTCCTTTTGGTTAAACCATTCATCAATAGAGATAGGGGTGTCATATAGCTTTTGCAAAAAAAGCTCAGTGTCTTTAGTGACACTTAACCAAAAATTATATACAGCTTGATCTGCATCATTAATGTGAATATTTTTACAGTATCCAGAGAATAGTAAATCTAAAGCAACGCCAGCTCCCCCTGCGTATGGTTCAAGATAGTCATCACATAAGCCATTGGCTTTCATTAATTTTTTAACGAAAGGCGCAAACTTCCCCTTTCCGCCGGGGTAACGAAGAGGTGTGTTATAAATACTCAAGAAGCTGACTCCGCTAAACTCCCTCTAAGTCTAAACGTTTTCATACCATGTTTCCACAAGGTGTGAAGATACGCCCTTACTTTTTGTGAGAACAAACTTTGTTGAAACAATAATTTTTTGGGAAAATTCCTCTCTTAAAGCGGGATTTTTTGAAACCAAATATCGGTATGGGTTGAGTATATTTGCGTGTTTAATAAGGGATTGAATCTCAGGAGATTTGAAAAAATTCTTAAATAACGATCGAAGCCTTTCCATCTCATTTTTTGGATATTTAAAGCTATCAATAAAAGTTTTGAGTGAGAAAGAATCGTCTACTTGATTGGGTAAAGATAACATATTGTTAATAGCCGTTACACTTGGCATGGCATGAAATACTGATTTTGTGAAACCTAGTTTATTTTCCCAATAGGAATCGTCCTCAGGTAATTTAAATAAGAATTCAAAGAGAAGTTGGTCTGGTGGTATATCACCTGGAAGTTTGATTATATTTTTATGTGCTTTGACTTTAGAATCCGGTACATCGCCATCTAATATTAATAAGCTAAGTTTATCAAATTCAGGTACTTTTTGGCGTATTAATTCTAAATAGTTCCCACAACCCATTGAAATACCTCTCATCAATTTCAATGGTTTTCTAAGTTTTCTCTGCGTAACAAGTGCATCAAAAAAAGCTCTTGCTTCATCATCCTCGAAATAAACATTGGTTTCAGGAAATGATAGCTCTGGGCTCACTTCTTTCATTTTGACACTGATGTCGGCATACACATCAGACCAAGAAGAGTTTTCAAAAATTTGGATTTTACCCATTTTATTAGATAAATAGATGGTTTTAAAATTCTTATGATCTTTTTGCGAAAGTTTATGGTATTCCTCAATTAAAATAGGAGAGTGTGTTGTAAAAACTACTTGTATATTAAGCTCTTTAGTATAACGATTTAGTATTTCTTTTAGTTGATATTGTGCACCAGGGAATAATCCCGCATCAGCTTCATCAATTAAAAGTAAGCCACCATGATAGTTACAATATTCTTCCTTTAATTTCTTAAAAGAAAATAAAGCCTGAATTATTTGTCCAGCATTATCCTCTCCTGCTGAAACAGATTCATGATCATAGATGCTGGAATGAACAGCAACAGACTCTATAGATCCCGTTGTTGGAGTAAATAAACTTCCAGAAGTTTTGCATAAGAGCTGGTTGTTTATGCGGATAAATTCATCTTTATGGTTATCTAAAAAAACTAAGTCTTTTATTTCATACGTCTGCCTATTAACAATAGGGATAAGCCTATTTAAGCTTAAATAAATTACTGGATGAGTAACGTTTCGACTATCATTGGTTACTGTACTATTTGTAATGTTATTTCGTACAATCGGACGAGGTAATTTACGATCTTTAGAATTATAAAATTTTAATTCAGGATTGATGTCGCTCTGAAAATAAGCATCGTACAACTCATAAGAGGCTTCTAGTTCTCCAGCAAGATCAAATTTTTCTGAAAGTCTAAAGTGTTCACTAAATTTTGATTTAAATGCGGTTGAATGTAAGGGATTGAAATTTAGATTAGTATTGGTTGTATAGTCTTTTTCGAAACTAAAGATTTGTGCTAATAAACCAAGAATAGTTGATTTTGCTGTTCCATTTTTACCACAAATGACGGTTACTCTTTCCCCAAAGTTAATTTTAAGATCATTTAGTGCTCTAAATTTTATAACGCTGAGGTTCCTAACAAGAGTCGTGTGCTTGCTCATATTTATCTTATAAAGTTAATTAAAATTCAGTCTCTTAATGATTTATGTATTTATCATTAATTGAGACTTCCTCCCGAACCGTTATAAAACGCCATGTCGGGTTCACAGTTTTATTTTATTCAAACATCCCTATACAACCCAACGACTTTTCCAACCAAACGACAGCCTTCTTTTAAGTCCATCATTTTTTCGTGCCAGTCAGGGTTTAAGGGTTTTAAAACCATTCCATTACTTTCAACAATTAGCTTTTTAAATGTCGCTTCTGCTTCATTGTCACAAACTACAATAACGAGGTCGCCAGTTTTTAAATCACTAAGTTGAAAGTCTGGGTTTACATAAATTTTGTCCTTTGGTCTGAAGTCTGGAAGCATAGACTCCCCAACAACCATCAAACCATAGCCATTTTTTCCACACTTTGGATTTGGTGGTAACCATTCATCAAATTCTGTTCCTATTGGAGCACTATCCATGGTTGTCCATGTACCTGCCTGCACCCATGAGATCACTGGAACTAAACGCCCAACAATAGGAAATTGAGCAGTTACATTTACATCTAATTTATTATTTAGTTCAGCGTCATGGGGAATATCTAGCCAACCATGAGGCTTTCCAAACGCATCTTCAATTTCGCGGGCAACTTTATTGCCAATTCCTTTGATTGGGTTTGTGCCTGCAAACTGGCTTGCCTGTGACTGACCTTTATTAATTTTGTCAGCAAAATTTGAAACGCCACCTGCCTGCTCAACTAATAAGCGGGTGTTGTTATATCTAATTGTTTTGCTGTCCATATTTTTCCTAAAAAACAGTGAGTTCTCACATTAGTTAATTGTAAAGTTATCACCTTAAAGGTAAACAAGAAAAAAGGTTGTATTTTCATTACCTAAAAGGTAATATTTGGATTGATTAGAGAGGATCAATCTATGAAATTTCGTGATTTCATCCTGAAAATGACACCAGATGAACTAAATCAATATGCAAAAGCCGTTGGCACAACAACAGGTTATTTAAAGACACATCTTTTATATGGATATAAAGAACCCAGAAAAAATCTACGTAAAGCATTAGCTGAACATAGTGGTGGGCAAGTTTCTGATAAGGAAGTGTTACAACATTTCGGGTTGTATCCATCACAGCCTTTGAATAATCAAAATGGTAATGAAGTAATCCCATTGTGATCTTAACAAGCAAGGGAGCTGCTCTATTCATGAGAAACGATGAAATGAACGAAGCAAGAGAGTTGGGCTTTTTTGATGGAAAGCTTGATAACCCTGTAACGGTCAAGTTTAACGATTTGACAGATGAGTCTATCGAAGGTGTAGCAAATGCCAGTGATATGACGAAAGCAGACTGGATACGAGAGGCTTGCATAGAAAAGCTTTTAGTTGAAAGACGCAAGTTCAATCGTATGCGAAAGGTCTGGGGACATACCAAGGAAACAAGAGATGCCAAGGGATGTCGTGAGAATACATCTCGAGAGCTTGACCCATAAAAAAGCCCTCGCACAAAGGCAAGGGCTTAGTCGTCATTGATCGACCAATGACTGTATGAGGCTCATCTCAAACTGAGGACAGTATATATGAAAACAGCACAGACCACTACAGATTTCAAAATTGCAGACACCATCATCAAACACGGCGACGACGTGCTTTACACCATCACGGCATTACACGACAGCTACGCCACGGCGAAAGACCACAACGACAACAAACAATACATCCCGTATACCGCCATGAGAGCAACCACCACCGAAGAACGCATCAAACTACGCCGTTACCCTAAAGGCACCACCCATTTTGAATTTGACGGCGTACCGTGGAAATGCGACGAACGTAATCAATGGTGGTACTGGCAAATCAATTTTGGCTGGTGCAGATACATCGGTGCAGTCAACCAAAACTTCTTAAGCGTTCGATATCCAGTGAGTGTTGAAACATGAAAAGACTACCTGACCACAAACAACAACAGCTCATCCAAGCATGGTACGAACCTGCATTAAGAACCCTCAATGCACTACTCGACACCAAACGCGCCAACCTACGCAAAATACGCCGTGACGAAAACAACGCTGCAGTATCCAGAGATGAATTTATGAATGCACTCAGCAGGCAACACTGCATGCCGCTATTCCATGCTGGCCAGATCATCTCAAGCCTATATCGCGCCAAGAAAATTCGATACTTGGGCAGTTTTATCCAGATTATTGATGAGGGGGCGGTATGAGCCATTACGCAACACTCAAAGGCCTAGGGCGAGCCATAGCTTACTTTCCCCAAATTGGCCTACACCTAGGAAACCCATTGGCAGGAATCTTTCTTAGCCAATTGATGTACTGGCACGATAAAACTGAACATGAATTGGGTGTGTACAAAACATCTGAAGAATGGCAGCAAGAAACAGGCATGAGTTACAGCCAACAACGCACAGCACGAACCCTGCTCAAAAACTTAGGCATATTGACTGAAACCGAGAAACGCCTTGAACACAAAATCTATTTCAAACTGAACATTGAAACATTCGACCAGTGGTTCGAAAACTGTATTAATCCTAAAGAAACAACAGAAGTGATTGAAAATAATCAAATTATAGACAGTGAAATTGGCGAACGCGATATCTTAAATTCCCGAACTCGAAATCCTCAATTCGGGGATGAAGGATATGACGTCCGGGAGCGAGAAATCCTTAATTCGGGGATGCAGGATATCGCACCCGTTATACACAAGATTACTACAGAGATTACTACAAATAAAAAACATACATGGCTGGATCTGAAAAATTTAAAAATCCAAATTCAAGCCATCGATGACACCATACCCATCGATCACATCCTGCAAGCCACATGGTTCGAACGAGAACAAACAGCGTTTGAAACACACAACGCCGTGTACCAAAACACCGATGGCCAAAAAAATTACCACTTTGCCAACTGGCTCATCACGGCGTACCGCAGGAACGTGCAAGTCAAACGACAGCGGGCAGGGATTCAACCCAAACCCGAAACAGGATTATCTGGAAAACAAATTCTGATGTTCGCCCGACGATTGGCCGTGCTACACGAATTTGCCAACGAATACGCCGTGGGCAACGAAACAACCGAGGCGTTCATCTCACGCATTGCCGCCAAACTGGTCAATCCAGCACAGGCCAAAAAATGGGAAAACTACCTCAAGCAGGTTGGATTTAACGGCACCTTGGGGGATGTGGCATGAGCAGTATCTCCATCGCTGAATACAAAACCAAATACACCAAAACCAAACCGCGAGGGCAGAAAACCAAGCGACGCAAGGCCAATAGTCCAGGTGAAGAAAAACTGGCAATCCAGCTCAAAGCCCTGAAAATCAAGTTTGAACGAGAGTTTAAATTCTGCACTGGCAGGAAGTGGCGTGCCGATTTTGCATTACGCGACGACAAAATATTAATTGAGGTGGAAGGCGGGATTTGGAGCAATGGCAGACACACACGGGCCAAGGGTTACATCGCAGACCTAGAAAAATACAACATGGCGCAAAAATTGGGCTACAAGGTTTTTAGATTTAGCACCGAGCAAGTGATGTCAGGTGCAGCAATTCAGCAAATAGAACAAGTGGTAGAGCATTTAAAATGACCCGAATGATCGATAAAAAACATGTGATGCAGTCAGTAGATTGGACACGATTTGACTTAGAGGGATGGTTATATCAATTCGGGGCGTGGATGGACCAAGAAAGCTTTACAGGCATTCCCAGTGGTGCCTATAGCAACCCGATTGCATCTGCAATGGTACAGGCAGAAAAACAACGCCGTGTGAAACGACTTGGCAAAAAGAAACAACGAGAAATCATTGCCAATTACTTTGTGACAGACTTGACAGCATTTCGCCAACGAAAATCTAAAACCAAATGCCAGATTGATGATAACGAAGCACGGGCTGTACAGCGTTTGGTATTGGATCTATTGGGGCGTAGTGAAATTATGGACGAATGGATGGAAGCTATTATTGACCGATATTTCCGCGGATGTTCTTGGTCTGAGATGGTGACACCACTAAAGACAGGAATGGATGTTAAATACGATGTGAGATGTGGTTTGGCAGCATTGCATTGTAAATATGGGTTTATTGGGTATTAGTTAAAAACTAACTAGAGTTAGATTTTGGCTAATTTCTAAGGATAAAAATTAGTTTTTACCTAATTTTATGGTGTAATAAGTTAGTTGATATATAAGTACTTACTTAAGTACTTAAGTAAGTACTTGGATAAAAGGTTTATGACTGAATTGAATGAAAAGCATCGTTTAACGTGGGATCAGCTTGAAAAAATCTGTATAGGATTATTTGGAGAATCTTGGCAGGCAGAACTTGCACGCAGATTAGATATTGATCGTAGAACCGTGCAGCATTGGAGAAAACAGGGTGTGGCTAAGTGGGTCTACAATGAAATAGCCCCCCTAATAGAATGTAGAAAGGGTGAAATTCTAGAAATAGAAAAATTTTATAAATCTCTATAGTGTCTCTTGATAATAGAGACAAAAGACGCTAAATTGTGGTTACGGCAGCGAATGGTCGCAGCTGGTAATTGAACCACGAGGTGGCAAGTCATGAATCATCTAAGTTTTAACTCAATACAATTTCATCCAATTCAACAAAATGACAGTCAAATCTGGATTACATCATCTGAATTAGCAAATGCTTTGGGATATGCAGATATTCGTTCAGTTACGAAGATATATAATCGTTACGCTGATGAATTTACTAATCAAATGACGCAAGTCATTGATAATCCCCAGACCGTCAATTTGACGGTCTCGGGTTTTGGTAATGGTAATTCAGAATATGAAGATGAATTTAACGAAAAAATGACGCAAGCTATTGAAATTACCGAGGTGGTCAATTTAGGTACCTCGAATCTAGTATCAAAAGTTCGCATCTTCTCACTCCGCGGTTGTCATCTTATTGCGATGTTTGCTCGCACCGCCGTGGCTAAAAAATTTCGAAAATGGGTATTGGATATCTTAGACAAAGAAAGCCAACCAAAACCTTTAACCGATATCCGCGACCGCATTCCTTTGGCTGAGGCCATCGGCATTTTGGTCAGCAAATCTAATTTCAATACCATTGAAGTCTATGAAATGCTTCATCAACGCTTCGATGTTAAACATGTCAAAGAAATTCCATACGATGTTTTGCCTTACGCTGTCGAATACGTTCACCAACTCACGACCATGGTTGCACGTAGCCACGAATTACAGCATCAGGAAACTCGTGCGGTACAACAATTGGTGGAAGCGATCATCAATCAGAATTTTAAAATGATGAATGTTTGGAATGCTCTTACCGTCCTTAACCCAAATGAATTTTTAAGGTATTCAAGTTTCATTGTCAGATCTAACGAGCGTGCTTTAGAACTCAGTAAGCGTTATAACTTGCGTGGGTTAAACGGCGAACCTTTGGTTAGTTCAAATTTTCGTTACGTCTCATTTTCCAATGGGGACACATTAGAGACCTATCCAAATTGGTTTAATGCACCAGCTTAATGTGAATAGTTTGCGTATAGCATTGCTACACGAAAAACAATGATGTATAGTAATACTACACAATTGGAGAGCCAGCAGTGATTGTTAATTTTAAACACAAAGGACTTGAAAAGTTCTTTCAATCTGGAACCACTGCTGGCATTCAAGCCAAACATGCAACCAAGTTAAAACGTCAACTTACCGTACTTGATGAAGCCAAGGTCATTGATGAAATGAATATGCCAGGATGGAAATTACATCCACTCAAAGGCAATTTAAAAGATCACTGGTCAATTACGGTCAATGGAAATTGGCGTTTAACCTTTGTATTTGAAAATGGCAATGCTCGCATTGTGGATTATCAGGACTATCACTAAGAGGTATGAATATGCACAATCCAGCACATCCAGGTGAAATCGTTACAGAATGGTTGGAAGGCTTAAAAGAAGAAGGCCAGCAAATTACAATTACAGAACTAGCCGAGCGGATTCAAGTGACGCGAAGTTTGCTCTCTCGAATTTTGCATGGCAAAGCACCTTTAACCCCAGATATCGCATTGCGCTTAAACTCAGCATTGGGCATTAGTGCTGACCTGTTAATGCGTATACAAGTAAAATATGCATTGTGGGTTGAATCTCAAAAAAACAGACCCGTGATTCAGCCTTTTCACTCAAGCGCACGTGCTGTTTGATCGTAAACGCACACTCAATGTAGATGTATTATGCGTTTAGCTAAATTTTGAACCACTTGACCTTGATCAAGGCAAATGCTATTTTTGTGTTACAGTGGCACGAAGTGTAAGTCACAACAGTTTGAAAGTTTCTATACCTGCACACCCCCATGAGCAGGTATTTTTTTGATAATAAGATTTTAAAATCGACGGGTCATTAAAGACCTTAGCGCAATATGTTCTTGTGTAACTGTCAAAAAAATCAAATGAGGTAAACAAATGAAATTTACTCATCGGCTTGTAAGATTTGAAAGTCAAACAGGTGAAATTCAAGAATTTCTAGGGGTATACGAAAAGAGAAATCATTCGAGTCTGGATGAACCTGATACGCAAGTGGAACATTTGATTGCAGTCATCATCGGTGATGACATCATTAAATTAGAAGGGTTGGGGTATTTTGTTCATCCCGAAACAGGAATAACGTACCAGATCTAAGCCGCCTTAAGGCGGTTTTTTATTGGGTAATCATATGCAAGAAAAACAATACACACGCTTCACCCAGAAATTACCGCATAAGAAAAAACCTAGAACCAAACCATTGCCAAAAGCAACTGCAAGATACCTTGAAGCTGAAGAAGCATTTACACATACACTGGACATTCTCGGCATCAAATACCAGAAAAAATATCAAATCAAATCGACCAAACATTGGCGCTTTGATTTTCTACTCATTGAATACAATATTTTGGTTGAGCTTGCTGGTGGCCCATGGTCAGGTGGACGCGGTGGTAGACTTAAAAATAAGGCATGGAGTATCGAACGCTACGACGTAGCCGAAGAATTAGGCTTTGACGTGGTGAGATTGGAAACAGCAACAACCTATAAAGATATCGACAATGGGCCATTACAAATGCGTCCAACCTTTGCTGATGGCTGGCTTAAAAAATTGATGAGGTCGAAAGATGGAACAGATCAGGCCATTTCCACCGACTGATCTAATCGATCAGGCGGATGAACAGCAAACCATCCGCCTTGCGCCCGCCGTGGATTTAAAAGAATGGGTGATGCAAAACTTCTTAACCTTGGGCGGTGCACTCCACAATCCAGACCATGACCACATTGCCGAACTACTACATGACGATGAAACCTTTTTAGCTTTCGCATGGGCATCATCCGCCGCCGTGGCCAAAAAGCGCATGATCTTAGGTCAATGCGAAAAAGTGATGTTTAACGTGGGTGGCTGGAAAAAAGCTCGGCAAGAACAACAAATGCGAGATTGGTTTGGCTTTGTACCGATTTACCTGATTACCATTGATGCCAGTTTTTGTGAACGTGCAAATGACCGAGAATTTTGTGCACTCATTGAACATGAGCTGTATCACATCGGTGTTGAACGTGATGAAGATGGTGAGATGCTATTTAGCACCATGACAGGCTTACCAAAACATTATTTGGCCGGTCATGATGTGGAAGAATTCGTGGGTGTGGTCAAACGATGGGGTGCAAGTCCAGACATCAAACGATTGGTTGAGATAGCGCAAAATCCACCATTCGTTTCAGATTTAGAAATATCAAAATGCTGTGGGAACTGTGTCATCAATTGAGCCTGATGGCTCTTTTTTTTGCCCATCTTGTGATACGTAGTGATACAAAGGTGGGGTTATGGCAGCACTAAAAGAACCTATAAAAATCTTTATAGTACAATCGCTTGCCTGCATGGATACCCCGCAACAGGTGGCAGATAGCGTCAAACAAGAATTTGGCCTTGAAATTGACCGCCAGCAGATACAGGCCTATGACCCGACCAAGCGCCGTGGCAAAAATCTCAGCAAAAAATTCAAAGATCTGTTTTACGAAACACGTAAAAACTTTCAGGACAATATCCTGGATATTCCTGTGGCCAACAAAGCATTCCGATTAAAAGAAATGCAAAAAATATATGACGATTATGGGCGCAATAAAGTTGGCAAACTAAATGTTTTAAAACAGGCATTCCAAGAAACTGATGGCCGTGTCATACGGCAAGAACATACAGGCGCTAATGGTGCACCACTTGAAAGTGTGCAAGCCAATGTAGCGATTTCTAAGCAAGACTATCTAAAAGCACGAGAGGAAGTTCTGAATGACTACTGATCCTGTTGCGCGAGAACTGGCGTTACAAATTGAAGCCCAGCAGGATTTGTATTTTTATACACGATATCTGTTTAAAGAACGCCGTGGTTATAGATGGATGCAGAACTGGCATCACTTAGAAGTCTGTGATGCTTTAATGAAAGTGTATCGGGGTGAAACCAAGCGTTTAATTATCAACATCCCACCGCGTTATTCTAAAACTGAAATCGCCGTGATTAACTTCATGGCTTGGTGTTTAGGTAAAAAGCCTGACTGTGAATTTATTCACATTAGCTACTCGGCAATGCTGGCAGCCAACAACGCATTTCAAACACGTAACATGGTGCAGGAAGAAGCTTATCAGCGTGTATTTCCTGAATTAAAGCTACGTGATGACAGTAAGGCGAAAGATAACTGGCGTACCACGGCGGGTGGTGTGGTTTATGCGACGGGTACAGGCGGTACGATTACAGGATTTGGCGCAGGGAAAATGCGTGAAGGTTTTGGTGGGTGCATTATTATCGATGATCCTCACAAAGCAGATGAAGCCTCATCCAAAACAGTTCGTGAAGGGGTGATTGATTGGTTCCAAAACACGCTTGAATCTCGTACCAATTCACCAGAAACACCAATCATTGTGATTATGCAGCGATTGCATGAAGAAGACTTATCAGGGTGGTTGCTGGGTAACCGTGAAGATGGTGTACCTAAAGCTGGTGGTAACGGCGAAGTGTGGGAACATCTTTGTTTGTCTGCCATACAAGAAGACGGCTCGGCACTGTGGCCTGCAAAACACAATATTCAGCGATTAACATTAATGGAAAAAGCAGCACCTTATGTATTTGCTGGCCAATATCGCCAACGTCCCGCACCACCTGCAGGCGGATTTTTTAAACCTGACAATATTGAAATTGTTGATGCTTTACCTGCCGACATTCTCAATACAGTCAGAGCATGGGATTTGGGTGCAACAGAAGGCGAAGGCGATTACACGGCGGGTGTCAAGGAAGCCAAGAGCAAAGACGGCTATACTTACATCATAGATATACAACGTGCACAACTTGGCCCTGACAATGTTAATAAACGCTTGAAACAAACAGCACAATTGGATGGCAAGACCGTCAAAATATGTTTACCGCAAGATCCTGGACAAGCAGGTAAATCTCAAGTAGCGGCATTTGGAAAATTACTGGCAGGTTATACCGTCGAAGCACATTCCATTTCAGGCGATAAGATCACACGTGCACAGCCATTTGCCGCACAAGTCAATCTTGGTAATGTGCGGATGTTACGTGGTGATTGGAACAAAGATTTTATCGACGAATTGCGTAACTTCCCGAATGGCAAGCATGATGACCAAGTCGATGCAGCATCTGATGCTTATAACGATTTGAATGGTGGCTTTGAAACATTCTTCACTAATATGGGTCTTTCACAATGACAGCAGTGGCATATAAACATCCAAAATTTTTGGATAATATCGAATTATGGGAAACACTGGATGATGTTTGTCGTGGGCAGGAAGCCGTTAAACGCAAACGGGAACGTTATTTGCCACGACACAATAAGCTGGATCAATCGCCTGAAGCGAAAGCATATTATGATTCGTATCTGCATCGCGCCGTGTTTTATGGTGTGACCAAAACCACGCTAAGCAGTTTAATTGGTGCCGCTTTTGCAACAGATCCATCTTTTAAATTCCCTGTGGAACTGGACCATCTTAACCGTAATGCCAATGGTGCAGGGCTGAGTATTTTTCAGTTGGCGCAAGCCTCCTTACGTCACATCATGAAGCATTATCGTTGTGCGTTATATGTCGATTTTCCAACGGTTACGCCATCAAAAAGCGTGGCAGATGATAAAAATAAAAATGCATATCCGATGATTCATCTGCTTTCTGCAAAAGCAGTGATTAACTGGGATAGCATCATGATCAATAACCAACGTAAATTAAGCCTTGTGGTCATTCAAGAAGTGCTTTCTGAGCGGGGGCAGGATGGTTTCGAATTAATAGAACGTGTGCAGTATCGTGTACTACGACTTGAAGATGCAGGGCACGGCGATTATGTCTATACCGTGGAGGTCATAAGCCAAACAGAAAAAAATGCTTTTGCGAGTTTAGGCAAAGCCATTCCAACCGACTACAACGGTCAATATTGGGATTATATCCCGTTTACTTTTGTGGGTGCGATTGATAACTCAGATGAAATTGACACGGCACCATTGCTAGATTTGGCAAACTTAAACCTTGCACATTATCGTGACAGTGCCGATTTTCAGGAATCGGTCTATTACATGGGGCAACCGCAGTATTATTCATCTGGCGTGTCTTGGTCATGGTATGACGAAGCCAAGAAACGCGGTATTTACATCGGGGCGAAAACCATCATCCCATTACCAGAAAATGGCAAGATCGGGATTGCCCAAGTGAATGCAAATACTTTGGCGCGTGAAGCGATGTCCGACAAATGGGCGCAGATGAAAGAACTCGGTGCTAGACTGGTAGAACCAGGATCAGCATCACGTAAAACCGCAACGCAATCAGACAATGATGATGCCGTGCAGCACTCAGTTTTATCTTTGTGTGCTGTGAATATCAGTGAAGCACTAAATAATGCGCTAGGCTGGTGTGCAAAGTATGCCATGCCAGATCCAGATCAATTAACGAATGATGAACTAAACTTTGAGATCAGCCAAGAATTTAGTAAACAAGGTTATTTAGATAGTTTGGCTAAACAACTTTATGAAGGGGCACTGCAAGGCCGTAATTCCTTTAAGTCTTGGTGGGAATACAACCAGACCGGCATGTTCCCTAAACAGACCTATGAAGAAGAGCTTGAAGCAATTGAAGCGGAAAATTCTGGGGTCATTCTTCGACAGGCTGAACAATGACGGATAAATCATTACTCGATGCGCTGACGCAACATCAGGCTTATCTCTATAGAGCATCGACACAAACAGTCAATGAATTGCTGAAGTTATTTGATCAAGAATCAAAAGCAATGCTGTCACAGCTCAGTGACTTATTGAATGAACTCAGTGATGCTGAAAAAAGTGCATTGGCCGGTGGTCAATATACTACACCCAATTTACGTGAAATTCGGGACCTCATTGCCCATTGGTTAAGTGCACTTGGCACGGCTTTACCAGAAGTATTTACCATATCTATAGTCGCATTGGCCGTGTATGAGGTGGGTTATCAAGCCAAATTTTATGATCAAACACTCAAAGCGCCAGAGGGCGAACGACTTTATCAGCGCATCAAAAAAATACCATTGGCAGGTGGGGCGTTAATCGATGAGCTATTTGCTCGAATTGCAATCAATGCACGGCAGAAAGTCGAATATGCGATACGTGATGGGATTAATACGGGTAAAAGTAATCAGGACATCATTACTCAAATTAAAGGCCGTAAACGCCTGAATTATGAGGATGGTTTGCTGCATGGTTTACATACAGATATTGACCGTATCGTTCGGACAGTGCGCAGTCATGTAAGCAACCAGTCATATCTGTATGCTTACACGCAACTTGGCTTTGAGTATGTGCGTTTCGTTGCCACCTTGGATGGACGAACATCCAAGTTATGTGCATCGTTGGATACGACAGTCTGGAAAATTGATGATCCTGCCAAGCGTGTTCCCCCATTGCATTACCATTGTCGGAGCATTCTGGTCGCTGTGGACAAGGATGGCAAGCTTGTTGGCCAACGTCCATTTGTGATGGATGAACGTAGAGTAAAAGACATTCCTAAGGATGAACGAGAACATCTAATTGGCCAGCTAGATGCCAATGTATCGTTTAAAGCGTTCTTTAAACTCACTGATGATTTTTTCCAAAAAGAATGGCTTGGGGCAAAGCGTTACCAGCTCTACAAAGCGGGCAAATTTGATTTTGACAAATTCTTTGATCCTGAAGGTAATTTTTACACACTGGATCAATTGAAAGTGTTGGATGCGCAGACATTTAAGGCGTTGGGATTGTGATTTATTTCTTTTGTGTACTTCTTTTTATGACTTTGGCTGGCGGTAAATGTACAGGTTATGGAGTATTCGCTTTAGCCTTGATTGATATCTCGTTAATTTTAGCGATCTTATTCTTATGGTGTATTGAGCACAAAGTATTCCTATGATTATGTCTGAATGGACATTCACTAATGATTTTATTTTTAAGACATGATCACAACTACGGCGATAACCATAGCACCTTCGGTGCTTTTTTTATGTGAGAAGAAAATGAGCAAATCAGTAACAGAGCAAGAATTGGCGGATAAAGCTGTAGCACCACGGGTCAGCAAAGCAGATATTGATGCACTCAAAGAACGTATTACGTTTACCGTTGAACAACGACCAGGTGGAACCACTTCAACATTTGTGCATGCTTTTCTGGATGGCAAATTTTTTCTGGCTACAGGATTTAGTGCATGTGTGAATACTGAAAATTTTGATGCTGACATCGGTGAGCGTTTAGCACGTGGCAATGCGGAAAAACTGGCAGAAAATAAACTATGGGAGTTAGAAGGCTACCGCCTGTATTCTGCCCATTAAACAATTTTAAAACCTATAGAAGCGACCAACATGGTCGCTTTTTTATTGTCAGCCTGAAGTGGAAACAGAGGGAGTAACGGGTGGAAGCCCATTTGTATGAAGGTTGGAAAACCATGAAAATCAAGACAGTCACGATTGAAGGTAAAGTTTACGCAGAAGTTGATACGCAGGGACTTCCGGTTTATATCCATGACGATGGAAAAGAAGCGGGCTTTGATGCACCACATGCCATGCAGAAAATCAACACGCTGAATGGTGAAGCGAAAACGCATCGTGAAGCCAAAGAAGCAGCGGAAACTGCTTTAAAAGCTTATGAAGGTTTAGATGCTGAAGCAGCACGTAAAGCCATAGGTGTTGTCCAAAATCTGGATAACAAAAAATTGATTGATGCAGGCGAAGCTGAACGTGTACGCACCGAGGCAATTGATTCTGTAAAACAAACTTATGAAGCGCAAATCAAAGAAATTACACAGCAACGTGATCAATTCCAAACTGATTTGCAAAACGAGTTAATTGGTGGTGGGTTCTCTCGTTCAGACTTCATTAAACAAAAACTGTCGGTACCTGCCGATATGGTACAAGCCACCTTTGGTAAAAACTTCAAAATTGAAGATGGTAAACCAGTGGCTTACGACAATAACGGCCAGAAAATCTATTCACGCACCAATCACGGCGATCCTGCCAACTTTGACGAAGCACTGGACATTCTTGTCAGTGGCTATCAGTACAAAGATTCAATTCTAAAAGGTAATCAAGGTTCAGGTGGTGGCTTTAATGGTCAGGGTGGACAAGGTGGTGGGGGGAAATCCTTGAGCCGTGAAAACTTTGAACGTTTAAGCCCTTCTGAACGTAGCAAATTCTTTAAAGATGGCGGCGAAATCACAGACAACTAATATTTAAAAGGTAATCTTAAATGGCGAATACACTGAATGGCTTAATGCCAGCGCTCTATGAAGCGCTAGACGTAATTTCACGTGAATTAACAGGGTTTATTCCAGCGGTCACGCGTGATTCGGGTATCGCACGTGCTGCATTGGGTGACGCGGTCAAAATTCCCGTCACCACAGCGGTAAAATCCGAAGACACCAAAGCTGGTGTTCATGCACCTGATACGGGTGACACAGAAGTAGACAGCATTTCTGCCACCATCAGTAAATCTAAACATGTTCCTGTGCGCTGGAATGGTGAAGAAACCAAATCTTTGCAAAATACCGGCATGTTCAGCTCAATTCAGGCACAACGCTTTTATCAAGCGATGCGTACATTGGTTAATGAAATTGAAACCGATCTTTGGCTTGAAGCTTATAAAAATGCGTCGGTTGGCTATGGTTCAGCAGGTACAACACCGTTTGCTGTGGCAGCGGATATGACTGACTTTGCAGGTGTGCTTGGCTTGCTTGAGCGTAATGGCGCACCGACCAACGATCTACAACTGGTTCTAGGTCACACTGCAATTGCAAACCTACGTGGTAAGCAATCGGGTTTATTTAAAGTCAATGAAGCAGGTCGTGAAGACTTACTTCGAAATGGTATGACTGACCGCGTAATGAATATGGCGATTCGTCACTCTCATGCCATTGCAGTGCACAGTAAAGGAACGGGTGCGGGTTACTTAATCAATGGTGCGGCAGTGGCCGGTCAACGTTCTCTTACTGTCGATACAGGTACAGGGACAATTTTGGCGGGTGATGTTGTGACACTGGCGGGTGATGCAAATCAATATGTAGCAAATGGATTAAGTGGTAGCAATTTGGAGCTTAACCGAGGCGGGCTATTGCTTCCTGCGGCGGATAATTCCGAGGTTGTTGTTGGTAATAGCTATGTCCCTAATGTGGCATTTGCACGTTCTGCACTGGCATTGGCGACCCGTGCACCTGCATTACCGGAAGGTGGCGATGCTGCTGAAGATGTGACACAAATCGTTGATCCTTACACGGGATTGGCTTTCGAAGTCGCCGTGTATCGTCAATTCATGCAAGTTGTTTACCATGTTCGACTGGCATGGGGAGTGAAAGCAGTGACCTCGCCACATATTGGATTGTTACTAGGCTAATTTCTAAAGGGCGGTTTTTGCCCTTTTCTTATTTTTTGTTGAGGAAAAGTCATATGAGTCGCATTGATACGATTGCAGTTAAAGATGGTGATGGTTATCGCATGATTAATGCTGACCGTTTTAATCCAGAACAGCATAAAAGATTTGAAGGTGAAATTGTGCCGTTGGCGACGACCAATGCCAATACAGTGCGTAAAGATGATGATACATTGATCGCCGTTCAAGAACGTCTATCTCTTACTGAAGAGCAACTGGCCACTATTAAAGGTGAATTCATTGCATTTCAGAATGATGTTGATGTAATGACGGCACGTATTGCTGAATTACAAGCGGGAACGGCCACGACACCATCCGTACCAACGGAAGGTATACCAGATGCATCGTGGACTGCAGAGCAGATTAAACCATGGTTGGCTGCCAAAGAAATTGGATATAAATCATCAGCATCAAAAGCTGAACTTCTGGCTTTAGTACCAAAAGGATAAGGTTATGAGCTTTATTACAGTTGCGGATGCAGATGAAATCTTAGGTAGCGACTTTGCACCGACTGGTGATAAAGCTCGTTTAGTTTTACAGGCCAATACATGGATGAAAAAACAACTTGGGTTTCTGCCTGAACAGATTCATGAGAATTTAAAAACCGCGGCCAGTGAAATCATTAAGGGTGTGCTGGCAGGGGAGATTTATAACGGTGAAGCGCAATTGCTGAAAAGCAAAAGTGTTGAAGCGGATGGCGTCAAGTCATCTAAGACTTTTCAGGATGGCAGTAAATCAATTTCCAAATATGAGCAGTTCGCACTGGATCTAATCGCATCTGTGGATATTGATGACTCTCATTATGGCATTGGTATTCCATTGATTCGGGTGTGATATGGGTTTGAGAGATGAATTACAGGCGGATCTTGCTGAGGCGTTTGATCATGATCTGTTCGACGCCGTGTATCGCTTTTCTTGTAAGAGAATTATAGAAACTGATTATGACCCTATTCAAAATGTTTCAACCACAGCGACATTGACTTATGACGGTCGTGGCGCATTGTTTGGTTCGTACAGTCAGTATGAGGTGATGAAGCTTGGTGTGTTGGCGAGCGACAACAAAGCGACGTTACTGCAAAACGAAGTGACGAATGAACCTAAAATTAATGATGAATGGGTGACCGTGAAAGGGACGTATAGAGTTGTTCACATTCAACAGGATTCTGTTCAAGCAACGTGGACGATTCAATTAAGGAAAGTGTGATCAACAATGGCATGGCAAGGAAAAAAACCAACAGAATTTAGTATCGATGTCAGAAAGCAAACTGAGCAAAAAATTAAGCAAATGGCTTTGGAAACTGTTCAAAGCTTAATGATGGGTAGTCCTGTTATGGATGGTGCATATCGCGCTAGTCACGTCGTTTCGATCAATCAACCTGACTACAGTACACGCGCTGGATCATCTAAAGCCCCCAAAGGCAGTATTGATGCCAAATCCCAAGCGGAAGCACTGGAAAAATTGGTGTTATTTAAGTTGGGTAATACGGTTTTTATCCAAAACAATTTAGCTTATGCACGACGTTTGGAATATGGCTGGTCGGGACAAGCACCTGAAGGTGTATACGCCGTGACATTCCACTATATTTCACAGAAATACGGTAAGTAAAATGGCAATGACAATTGAACAAGCACGGCAGGCGATCATTGCCAGAATGGTGGCGTTTACAGGCATTGAGCAAAAGTTTATCCGTTATCCTAACAAAACCTTTACACCACCTGAATCGGGGCTGTGGTGTCATGTCAATATTATTTATGGTCGTAGCATGATCGCGGGTTTAGCAGATACACCATTGATGCGCCGTACGGGGAATTTGAATATTCAGTGTTTTGCCAGAAAAAATACAGGTGATAACGCATTAACTATTCTGGGCGATGCCCTATTGGCACATTTTGAAGCGTACCGCTTTGATCAGCTAGAATTTACCAGTGGTGAAGTCATCGACGCAGGTGAAGATGATGACTTCGTGCAGTACAATGTTGTGATTGGGTTTAGGGTGAACTGATATGTCTTGTATCTTGACGTTAGAAGAAATTGAAATCAAAAAGCAACAGCTTGAACGGTATCTTGCAGATGTCGTTGGTAAAGAATTAGCAATTTGGCAACAGCAAAATCATATATGTATTTCGGATGTCAGTATTCGATTGGCTTCGATCGACCCAACGAACAGTAAGTTTAATCAAAACATCGTAACTGGTGTATCGGTTGATATCGATCATTAAAGCAATTTAACCCAAGCAACCTGTCCAAGTGGCAGGTTTTTTTATGCCTAAAATTAGGAGAAACACACCATGTCGAGTGGTATTAAGCAAATTGTTCAATTCGCCGTGGAAACAACGGTCGGAACAACACCTTCAACATTTGCCCGTCAAACATTGCCGTTTACTACATGTTCAATGGATGCCACGGCGAAAAAGACAGATTCCTCTACAATTAAAGATAGCCGTATTGCAGGTGGGCAATACATCACGGGGATTGATTACGCGGGTGATCTTGAAGTTGAGGTGCAATATGGCGCGTACGATACACTTTTTGAAGCTGTTGCCTTTAATTCATGGACAAGTAATGTTTTAACGTTTGGTGGAACGACACGTAAAACGATTTCATTGTTGCGTGGTTTTACAGATATCGCTGATTACCATATTTTCAGTGGTTGTCACATTAACCAGTTCAAACTTACGGTTCCAGAAGAAGGTTTAGTCACTGCAACCTTTAGTTTAATGGGTATGGGACGGACGAAAGCGACCGCTGCCCCTGCAGGTTCTATTACAGCTGCTTTAAATAATCCATTAATGTCGAGCCTTTCTTTGGGCACCATTTTGATTGATGGTGCTGAGATTGCAGGGGCATGTATATCCCAATTGGATTTCACTTGGGATAATTCATTAATGGTACAAAAATGTCTAGGTAAGGGCATTGGAGCGATTTTAGAACTTGTTGCGAAAGGTACAGGGTCGGTGACCGTCGCTTGGTCTGCGAATACCTCTGCATTGTATGAGAAGCAATTTTTAAATACGCCCATCGCGTTATCTATTCCAATGACCGACAGTGATGGCAATAAATATGTCTTGGCATTACCTAAACTCCAAATTACCAGTCCATTACCAAGTGGTGGTAACAGTGACATTCTGACAACTCAGTTTAGTTTCACCGTTGCAGATACTGCACCGACATTAACACGTACACCAAAATCAACCACGACTTAATCGGGGAAATACATGGATATTGAAATTCAAGAACAGCAAACGGCAGAATATTCACAGCGTTGGTTTGATTTTAAAGATGGTGCAAAAATATTGATCGCCAGTGCAAATAAACCTGCTTTTAAGCGGTCATTGGAATTGAATAATTTGCAATCTGAGCAGGAAATGGCAGGGTTTAAACCAATTACCGACGAGTCTGCAAGCAAGGCTCAGTTTGCATTTCACCGTAGTGCAGCGCATTTAATTCTGGGTTGGTCTGGCTTAAATGTGAAAGGAAAGCCATTTGAATATACGCATCAGAATGCGGAGTTGCTTTGTACCAGTTCATCAACCACTCATGAATTGGTCTTGTTTGTTTTGGAAAAAGCAAAAACGCTTGAAACCGAACGAGAAACAGCAATTGAGGATGAAGTGGGAAAGTCCTCAAGCACTACGAGCAAAGAAACATCAGGTGGTCGCCTGAAAAAACCAAAGCCATCTACCAAAAGCTCGGAATAAAATTACCAGAACCGCTAAAGCCCAGCTTTACAGCAGCATACCTAATTCGTGCGTTCAATATCATTGCGCGTGCACGGCGTTATATCAAAGGTGTGATGTTGGAATTATCATTGCACGATGTACAAGCTTACTTTGATGTATATGGTTGTGATATTGACCGTGGCTTATTTGTTGAGTGTATCTTTGCACTCGACAATAAAGTGATTCAAGAGAGTCGGATAGGTAAAAAATAACTCTGGGGTTATAATTGCATTATTAAGTAAATAAGGGACGGTGTAAAAAGTCTGGACTTGATCAAGATGGTTGAAGCAGACGGTTGGTATTTAGTGAGAGTTACAGGAAGTCATCATCACTTCAAACATTCAACGAAATTATTCTTGGTTGATTTCAAGGAACGCCGTGGTGATTCATGGTGTTTTTATTCACACTGTATTCATATTGTGTTACATTGCTTACACTTAATAACAAAAGTGTTGGGATATGAAAAAGATCGTTTTGGCCGGGTTACTTGGATTGTTAACAATTTCCACTACTGTAGAGGCTGGTAAAGGTCGTCAGCCGTGTTCTGGGAAAAAAGGAGGTATTAACCATTGTCAAGGTGGTAAATTTGTATGTAATGATGGCTCTATAAGCGCATCAAAGAAAGTTTGCACAAGATAAAACAATACTACGGCACACATAAAGTTTGGTCGGGTGCAATGGTTACTACTGAGATAAGTATTATTTTAAATGGCGTGATATGGGGATATTTGTTTCAGAAGATCGCCAGCATATTAAAGCATCATGAGCAAAAGCACCTTAGTGAAATACACCCTTCAAATTAGACTATAAGAGTCCAACTTTCAGGGTGCACTTCATTAGGGTGCTTTTTTATTACCTAATAAACCATCAGTGTTGTTAATAATCATGTCTAGCTTTTCTTCAATGGCTTGAATCTTTGTTAGATAGTCCTTGTCAGCCTGAGTTATTGGTGGAAAAGATTCGTTTTCAAAGCTCTTTTCAAGACGAGTGATAATATCCGCATTCATAGAACGATTATGTTCTTTAGCTGATGCAACGATCTTATCTTTAAGATCTTGCGTCATACGCATTTTGTATTCAACGTCTGCTAGGTTACGACCCATAAGTATTTTCTCAAAGTAAAATAAATTTGACTAAATTAATAATAATATCCCTAGCAGGGATTGACAATACTTTTTTATAAGAATAAATTATAAAAAATCCCTGCTAGGGATAAAAAAAGCCCCAATAACTTTCGACGGACATTGGGGCTTACGTCTAAACTTTTGGAGATATAGACATGGCTACTTTAACACTATCATTTAATGAAGTAAATTTTTCACCAGTAGATCAAAATGGTCAGATATGGATTAAGGCATCTGAATTAGCAGATGCTCTAGGTTATTCTCGCTCTGATAAGGTGACTCGATTGTATGATCGTAATGTTGATGAATTTAGCGAAAAAATGACACAAGTTATTGATATTTTCGAGAACCCCAATTTGGGGTTCTCGAATCTAGTATCAAAAATCCGTATTTTCTCACTTCGTGGCTGTCACCTAATCGCTATGTTCGCTCGCACGGCAGTTGCCAAACAATTCCGCAAATGGGTACTTGATGTATTGGATAAAGAAGTGGGTGCACCAGTTACCAAGACCCACAAATCCGAACGTGAACCACTCACCAACGCCGTCAACATGCTTGTGGCCA
>JASGGM010000008.1:0-23383 GCA_047605045.1 Acinetobacter sp.
AATTAGACACGCAAACATTACACGCAATTGCTGAAAAAAATCAGTTGTCGGTACAAACACTATGCCTGACGGCTTTTGCTGAAACGGTGGCAACATGGTCATCATCATCGCAGTTTCGTTTAAACCTGCCTTTTTTTGTGCGAGCGCCTTATCAGCAGGAGATTGATGCGGTTGTAGGGGATTTTGCCAATTTAAGTTTATTGAGTGTTGAACTTAATGCGCAGGACGTTTTTTATCAGGCCGCGCAACGCATTGAGCAACAAGTGAGCCAAGTACAGGCGCATGCTGCTTATGCGGGTATTCATGTGTTGCGAGATCTTTCCAAACATCGCCAGCAGTTAGAAACGTCCCCTATTGTTTTTACTTCTGCGCTTGAGATCGGTGAGATTTTCTCTCAAGACGTGCAGTTAAATTTAGGCCGACCAGTCTGGTGTATTTCTCAAGGTCCAAAAGTCGATTTAGACGTGCAAATTGCCTATATGAATGGAGGCTTGGTGGTGAACTGGGACATTCGTCGCCATGCCTTTAAACCGCATGTGATTCAGCACATGTTTGAGCATTATATTGCCCAGATCACGGCCATGCTTCAGGATGAAACATATCTTCACTCCCCAATGACATATCAGTTGCCTGCCGATCAGCAAGTACGAAGACAGGCACAGCCTGCGGCGCTTGCAGCCAATGTTTCACGACAACTTGCGGTGCATTGTGATGAATATCGTGTTGTCAATGCAATGGGTCTCGACTGCCCAGACTGGGTCATTGGAACTTTATGGGGACGTGTACGAACCGAAGATGTTGAACAGCATAACGCCTTGAATTTAAAAATGATACAAGGTCAGTCTTGGTATGCGACGGGCTATGCGGCTTATTACAATGACGCGGCTGAAATTGTGGTGTTTGAAGATCGACAACAGTTGCTCAAAATGCATGGCTATTGGCTGGATTTAAACGAAATTCGCCAAAAAATTCTTGATATTCCACAGTTGGCAGATGCCAAAGTCTATGCAGTTGATCACGATGGTAAGACGCGTTTTATCGCCTACCTCGTGTTGTCCGCACATGCTGAACTAACACAACAGCAATTACATGCAGCTTATGCGGCACGTTTGCCACACTATTTAATTCCTGAACATTCTTATGTGGTTGCAGCTGAACAGTTTGCACAGCTAAACGCGGAGAATATTCAAGAGTTTATTAAAAATAATCAATCGCTTGCCCAGCATTCATCGGCACAGACACAAACCGCTTTAGAGCAGGTGGTGTATTTCATGATGGCGAAAATTATTGGGCTACCACCCGACGAGCACAATACCAATATCGATTTCTTTGATTATGGTGGTGACTCGCTGTTGGCTACGCACTTTGTGGCCGCCCTGCACCGATATTTTAAAGATTGCGGTATTACGGTGGTTGATATTTTTACCCAGCGTACGGTGAAAAATATTGCCCAGATCATAGAACAGAATCTTCCTCAATCTGCACACAAGATTGCAGAAATCTTCCTAAAAGTCTTGGAGGGGAAAAAATGAGCATGCTTCATACACCGTTAAATGCCATGCAAAAAGCCTACTTACTGGGCAAGTCGAAAATGTTCCCTTTAAGCCAGTCATCCATGCATGATTTTAGAGAATTTCATGGCCAGATAGCAAAGTCGCAATTTGACCAAGCCTTGCAGGCCTTGGTTGCCAGATACCCTGCATTACGCACAAAAATTAATGAAACTGAACTGACACAAGTGGTGCAAGATCAGATTGATCTTGCACAGCAGGTTGAATATATCGATTTACAGCACTGCGCACAGCACGATGTACAGCAGCAGTTACAGCATTGGCGTAACACCTTCACGCATTATTTACATGCGCTGGACACGCCGCCGTGGCGGATGGCGTTTATCCAGTTACCAGCAGATACTGAGTATCGCACGGTGATTTTCGCCAGTTTTGATGGCCTGATTTTAGATGGTTACTCTATTTCTGCGTTTCTGAGCGAATTATTTGACCAAGAGAATGATGGTCATCGAGAACTTGAGTCCACGCCGCATCCCACTCCGAAATCAAGTGAGGTACAGGCCAGTGCCAAAGATCGTCAGTTCTGGTGCGATAAACTCGATCGCATTGAACAAATTACCCAGTTACCTTGGCGCACGGCATTAGAAAAAATTACAGCGCCGCATTATCAACGACGGGGTATTTCAATTCAGCGTGAGGGCTGGAAGCAGCTTTGCAATTTGGCTGCCAAGCAACGTTTGTTGCCGAATGCGTTATTGACCAGCATTATTTTAGAGGTACTGTCTAAATGGACAGAAGACCAGAATCTGGTGCTGTCGGTACCTATTTCTAACTCGGCAATGACGGGTGGGGTAGCCAATCATTCCTCTTTTATTGTGCTGCACTATATGCATACCGCACAGCAAAGTGTGGTGGAGACAGCCAGAGCTGTTCAAAAAGATATTTTGGAATCTATGGCCCATAGTTCTTTCTCAGGGGTCGATATTTCTAAATATCTGATTCAGAAAACCAAAGAATCGATTGTTTTGCCGATTGCCCTGACCAATGGGTTGGCATGGAAGCCGCCTGTTAAGAATCAGCAGATTCAGTATGTTGCGGGTCAAACCCAAACTCCGCAGTTGGCACTGGATATTCGCCTAACGCTGTCGGCTGCTGCCGATTTGATGATTGATTTTGATTATGTTGAAGAAGCCCTGTCTGAACAGATCATTCAGGACATGTTGCAGGCACTCCAACAGCGTCTGGAGCAGCTTGCGGCGCTGCCAGATTTACAAGATGCCCCTGTACAAACGTCTAGCGTTACCGAACTTGGGGAAGATTGGCAGGAAGAGGCTGAGGATGATCTGCAATTAGATAACTATCTCGCGCAGATTGAACAGCAACTGTTTCAACATACTTCTGATAAAGCGGCCCTGATTTATGCAGATCAGAAAATTTCGTATCAGCATATGCGTGAACAGGTGGCGAAGGTCGGTTTTGCGCTAAAACAAGCGGGAGTAACCGAAAAGCAAGTGGTGGCGATTTGCCTGAAGAAAAGCCCCGAACATATCTATGCCATGTTGGGCTGTGCCTTATCCAATATCATTTGGTTACCTGTCGATATGGACTCGCCGCAGGCGCGCCGTGACTATATTTTGCACAATAGTCGGGTCGATCTGGTGATCAGCGATACGCCTGTCGAAGGGCTGAAATATATTGATATCCATGCAGCCTTGCAGATCTCTGTCTGCCCTACCCAGACATGGCAATATGAACATGACCGTTCACCTGCTTATTATCTGTATACCTCAGGCAGTACAGGCACGCCAAAATGTGTGGTTCTGAACAATCAGGCCACTTCGAATATTTTGCAGCAGTCGATTCTGGCGTGGGATATTCAGCACCACGATATTCATTTGGCGGCTACACCGTTCCATCATGACATGTCGCTGTTCGATATTTTGGTGCCGCTTTCTGTGGGGGGCACCTTGGTGATCCCGACGGCAGAACAAGCGAAAAGTGCTGTAGCTTGGGCACAGCTGATAGAGACATACAAGGTCAGCATCTGGTGTACGGTTCCTGCCATGGCCGATATGTTGCTAACGGCGGCGGAACCACGTCAACTGCAAAGTATCCGCCTGATCAATCAGGGAGGAGACTATGTGAAACCCTCTGTGGTACAAAAATTTCGCCAAATCTTGCCCCATGCCCGCTTGATTTCAATTGGCGGGCCCACAGAAACCACCATTTTAAGCATTTGGTATGAAATTACCCCGCAAGATCAAGACATTATTCCTTATGGCAAGGCACTCAAACACAATGAATATCATGTGTTGAATTCGCAGGGTGAATTTTGCCCTGTTGGGGTGGTCGGGCAAATGTACATGACAGGGGTCAATCTCTCGAATGGTTATTTGCTGGATGGACACGTCCTGCAAAAAGATTTTGTGCTGTTGACTCTGGCCAATGGTGAGCAGAAACGTGCATTTCGCATGAGCGACAAAGGATATGTCAGAACCGATGGCAATATCATTTTTGCAGGACGTGATGAAGGTTATCTGAAGGTTCGCGGTGTACGAATTGCCGCTTCCGAAGTTGAAAATGCCTTGCTTAAACATGCCGAGATTACAGATAGTGTGGTGATGACCTGCATTAACCCTGTCTTTGAAGGTAATGAGTTGGTGGCCATCTATACCACTGCACATCCGCAAGCAGGGCACTTCGATCCTGCGCAATTGCGACAGTTCCTGCAAAGCTTTGTGCCAAATTCACACATTCCTTCCCGTTGGTTGTATTTAAACGAATTGCCGATGACGCGTAACGGCAAAGTTGACCGTAAGGCGTTAAAGAAAACGGCGCAGGAAACGCTATATCAGACCTATGTTCCTGCTCCGCAAGCCGCTGTTGCCTCACCACAGTCGCAACTGGAACACGATATTTTAAAGCTGCTGCGTCAGTCGTTACCCGAACAGCAACGTACTGCAAAGCTGTTGATGGACACGGAAATTCTGGCAGTGGGCATGACCCCGAGTTATCTGAATCGCTTGGCGAAGCACTGTACTCAGCAATTTAACACACCGATTGATTTTTATCGCTTAGCAAGCTGCAAAACCATCCAGCAGATGGTCGACAACATTAAAAACCAAGTCAATCAGAAAACTGGTTAATGAAAAGGTATATTGAATGAGTAATCATCAAGCAATTATGAGCGACGATTTATTTGGTCTCTTTGAAAGTGAATTACACAATATTGGTTTATCTGAGACAGCCTCGAATACTGAAATCCCAAAAAATACCACGCCGAGCAACAACAATTTGGCGTTATCGTTGTCGGAAGAGCGTGCATGGATGTTGCATCAGCAAGACCCACTGGCCGCGTCAGGTCCATTTCTGGTTGGACTTAAGCTTACAGGCGACGTGAAGATTGATCATTTAATGCGGTCGATTCAAACCCTGTATGCAGATGATTCAAACCTGAATTTGCGTTATCAACTGGATCAGGCAGGGCAGTTGGTGAAATGTCATCAGCCGTTGCAACAGCACGATATCCACATTCACTTGGTGGATTCTGATGAACAGGCAATCCAGCATCTGCTGACTTTGATGCAAATCCCCATGGATTTAAGTCGTGACCCTGCCATTCAGTTTGTACTGATGCCAAAAAATAATCAGGAGGTGATTCTGGGCATTCTGGGACATCATATCCTGCTGGATGATCGTGCATGGAAACCAATTTTTAATCATTTCAGTCATTTTTATAATACCGCTGAAGTGCTGGCTGTACCGTCAATGCAGGCATCCCATTTTTCTCATGATGAAACTGTGGCATTGGCGTACTGGAAGCAACAATATCCGTTCGGCATGAACAAAGTGCAATGGCCAGCATTGTTTCAGCGTTCCCCATATGCAGTGCCGATTCAGAAATATGGTCAAGCCTCAACGCTGGTGAACGAACCAAAAGTCACTCGTGTCTTTACCACCATAGATGCAAGCCATGTAGATCAACTCAGTCAAACGGCGCAATCTTCGATATTGCATAGCATGGTGTTGTTGTTTGGTCGTTATGTGCAAGGTCTTTTGGATTTAGATACAGTAGATGTGTTTGTACCTGTGGTTGAGCACAACGAGATTGCATCGTTGAATCAGATTCAATCGAGTTCCAATATTTTACCGATTCGTATCAGCCGACCGACACAGGATATTTCTGAACAGATTGTGCAGATTCGAAATCAGATTTTACAGGGTATGCAGCATAATGTGTCGATTGAACAGATTCTGTCGGCGACCAAAACTCAACGCAGCTTGATTCCCAATATTTTGGTCACCCAATTTATGGAATCGACCCAGTATTTATCTTTACAACAGATTGATGTGCAATCTTTAGCGATTCCACCCTTACATGCTGGCCATGATTTAACACTGGCCTTCCAGCTCAAAGATCAACAACAGTTACAACTTGAATTGACCACAGGTGAGCAGTTGTCTGCCTCAATTGCAGCCGTATTGCTCGAACAGTTTGTGGCCTTTCTTCATCAGGATCATTCGCAAAATATCAGCTTGCCAATATTTAGCCTACCGTTGCCGTCCAATGCATCGCAAGCACCTACAGCAAGCGCTGTGGATAGCCAGACCCCGATAGAAAATGCAGAAAATCTGGCATTGGCAGCGTTAATTTTAGATGAATTTAAAGCGGTGTTATTGAATCCAGAGTTGAGCATTTACGATAACTTCTTTGATCAGGGTGGCCATTCAATTTTAGCCACTCGGGTATTGGGCAAATTGCAAAGCCAGCATCAGATACAGATCAAGATTGCCGATTTCTTCAATGCCCCAACAGCGATTGCATTAAGCCAGTACGCCGAGTATCAGCAGCAAAATCAATCGAGCCAGAGAGTTTTTCACCCCGATCAGGAAATCGTGGCACCGATTACACTGTTGCAAAAAGCATTTATGGGCTTTTCAGATCAGGGTCGTGATGCCATTTTCAACATTCCATTTGCCTTCCGTTTCACTGAAATGGTCGATGAATCTGCATTTTATGCGGCATTTGTGGATATTCTGCAACGTCATCACGCCCTGCGCAGTATTTTTGTTTTCCATAGTCCCGATGATATTTCTCAAACGGTCGTACCGCTCAATCAAATCAGCCAGCATCCTTGGTTCTGGGCATCGGACACACAAGGCACGGCATCTGCTCAGCAGATTTTAAAACAGGAAGCCAATCATCAGTTTGAATTACAGCATGAGTTTCCAATCCGTGTACGGTTCCTGAAAGATGAACAAGGACGCCATATCCTCTCGTTATTGTTGTATCACATTGCCATGGATGAGTGGTCATCAGGCATTTTAATTCAGGAATTGTTGGCAGCATATACGGCACGTGTTGGGGGGCAGGCGCCTGTATGGGAAAAGACACCACGCCAATTCCACGAGTATGCATTGGAACAAGATGAAAGCAGCTTACAAGCGCACCTTGATTATTGGCTTAATGCCATTGGTAAAATTAAAAAGCAACCTGCATTACTTCATTCACAGGTGCAGACTGTGGTGGAACATGAGGAGGATGTGGCAGGGGCATCGGTTGAATTCAGCTTGAATGCAACGGAAACCGAACATTTGTACCAATTGGCAAAAGACTATAAATCTTCCATCTTTTATGTGGTCTATGCCGCCATCGTATTGTCGGTACATTTCTTGGGCGGTGGCAAGAAAATCCTGACAGGAACTTCAGTTGCCTGTCGCGATCAGCCTGAGTATCAAGAAACCATCGGTTATTTCACCAATGTGGTGATGCACTATACCCAGTTTGCAGAAGACCTGCGGATTGGTGATCTGGTTCAGCAAGTTCAGAATAATATTTTCAATACCTTACCTTATGCCGATATTCCTTTCGCCGTTGTTGAAGAACTGGTGCGCCACGAGGATGAGGAATCGACCGAAAGTCCGTATGAAGTTTATATCCAGTTACATGCGAAAAATGCACTGACAGGAACCTTCGCCTTGCCAGATGGCCATGAAATTGGCTTTGAACTGCTTGAACCAGAACGAGACAGCGCAAAATTTGGCTTACATTTTGAAGTCTATGAAGAACCTTTATCTGAAGAAAACCGACTTCGTGTGGTGATTAATTATCGTGTTCATCGTTATAGCAAGGAACAAATTCAACTGATTCAACACGTTACTCAGCATGTTTTACATGGCTTTATGGCAGGTGATGATTCACAGCAAGCGGATGTGATGCAGCTTAGAAAGCATTTAGCACACATCAATCTTCACTAAAATAGTGTCAAGGAACATATATGTTTATCGAACAAGATATTCAAAATGGCTTTGTCCCATTTCCTGAATCGAGAGCACAATTTTATCGGGAACAGGGCTGTTGGCAAGCCCGTACTCATTTTCAGTTATTGCAAGATGCACATCTGCACTATGGGCAAAATCTTGCCGTTATACAAGACAATAAGCAGTTAAGCTATTCGGAGTTGTATGCCTATGCCATGCGCTTTGGAACCTATTTGAAGCAAAAGGGCATTCAGGAAACTGACTTTGTTCTGGTTCAGTCTGCCAATGTCATTGAAGTTTTTGTGGTGATTTTTGGCCTGTACTACATTGGTGCCAGACCCGTATTTTGTCTAAATGGACATGGTTCCTATGAAATTGAAAACATTGCCAGACAGAGTCGGGCAAGTGGCTATATTCGCCTGATCGATTCAACAATGCAAAAAGATGCTGCAGACATGACCGACCAGTTTGCTGAACCCAATTTTAAATTGTGGTTCAGACAGACGGTGACCAGTCAGGCGTCGTTGGCAGAGTCATTTGCCATGTTAGAAGGTGTTGTTGCCGACCCTGCCATTCAAACGTTAGCAAGTGCGGAAGACATAGCCTTTTTGCAGCTTTCAGGTGGAACCACAGGCTTACCCAAGCTCATTCCCCGTACCCACGCCGATTATATTTACTCGGTACAACTGAGTGTCGATGTTGCAGCACTACACCAGCAGGTAAAACAACTGGTGGTCTTGCCTGTCATGCATAACTTCACCATGAGTTCACCAGGGTTTTTAGGCACGTTTTATGTGGGGGGAACGGTGGTGATCAGTCAGCATTCTAGCCCAAGAATCTGCTTTGAACTGATTCAAAAATATAAGATTAATCAAGTGTCATTGGTTCCAGCCATTGCAACCCTGTGGCTGAATGCTGAAAGTTTGCATGACTATGATTTAAGTAGTCTGGAGGTGATTCAAGTGGGTGGTGCCAAGTTACTGCCGACCCTTGCCAAGCAAATTGTTGAAACATTGCAGGTTAAATTGCAGCAGGTCTATGGTATGGCCGAAGGTCTGGTGAACTTCACGCATCTGGATGATTCGATTGACACGATGGTCAATACCCAAGGCAAAAAGCTCTCTGTTTTTGATGAGATTCGGATTACCAGTGATGCTGGAGAAGCTTTGACAGGAACGCAAATCGGACATATTCATACTCGCGGGCCTTATACCATTAATGGTTATTACAATTTACCCGACATTAATCGTCGCTCTTTCACCGAAGATGGATTTTATAAAACAGGCGATATTGGTTACATCGATGCGCAGGGCAATATCGTGGTGACGGGACGTGAAAAAGAGCAAATTAACCGTTCAGGAGAAAAAATTACCCCCAGTGAAATTGAAGAATTTCTGTTGAACCACCCTTTGGTGAAAGACGTCTGTGTTGTCGGGGTAAGTGACCCTTATTTAGGTGAACGAATCAAGGCAATTATTATTCCAAAACAGCAAGAGAGTCAGATTCATCTGAAAGAAATACGCACATTCCTGATTGGGAAAAACATTGCGCAATATAAGATTCCTGACGAAATTGAAGTGGTTGCAGATTTTAAATATACCCATGTTGGGAAAGTGAATAGACAGAAGTTGTAAGGTGGAGTAATACCATGAAAAACGAAAATATTTATGATGTTGTCGGTATTGGTGTCGGCCCATTCAATTTAAGTTTGGCGTGTTTGACGGCAGAGATTGGTGAATTAAAAACCATCTTCTTTGATAATAAAGAACAGTTCGATTGGCATAGCGGCATTATGCCTGAATGGAGCACGTTGCAGATTCCATTTATTGCCGATTTGGTCAGTTTTGCCGATCCCAAAAACAAATTTTCATTTTTAAATTATTTAAAAGAAACGAATAATTTATATCAATTTTTTATTCGTGAAAGTTTTTTTATTTTACGTTCGGAATATAACCATTATTGCAAATGGGCGGCTCGACAATTATCCAATGTGCATTTTCGCAGTCATGTGGAACAGGTGCATTACGACCAAGACAAACAACATTATGTGGTGAGTGTCCGCAAAAATAATGCTGAAACCTTTTCAGTCTTTGCCAAACATATCGTCTTGGGTACAGGCACCACCCCCATTACCCCAGAATTCTGTAAAAACGTGAGTAATGACATTCACTTAAGTGCGAATTACATCAAAAATAAGCCAGAGTATCAGCATAAAAAATCCATTACCATTGTGGGTGGTGGGCAAAGTGGTGCAGAAATTTATTATGATTTATTGTCTGATATTGATGTGCACCAGTACCAATTAAACTGGGTCACCAAAGCACCGCATTTCTTCTCGATGGATTTGGGAAAATTAACCCTTGAATATACATCGCCTGATTATGCCCAACACTTCTTTTCAATGCATCAAGACAAACGTGATCAGGTGATTCAGTCACAAAGTGCGCTGTATAAGGGCATTGAAATTGGTTTGGTGAATCGAATTTATGACCTGCTGTATCAGAAATCCAGAGTGGCCCAGATCCAAACCCGCCTATTACCTAACTGTGTCCTTGAGTCGGTTGCAGAGCAAGCGCAAGCGCTGGATCTTGTGTTTAAAAATCTCGATGTTAATCAGAAATTTAAGATGAAATCGGACGTGCTGATTTTGGCATTGGGCTATGAATATAAAATTCCAGCCTTTTTACAGCCTTTAAACCATATTGTGAATTGGGACAGTAAAGGGCGTATCAAGGTCAACCAAAATTATAGTGTGAATGATCAGGAAAATATCTTTGTACAAAATGTCGGGATTTATTCACATGGGTTTACTGTTCCTGATTTAGGCATGGGCTGTTATCGCAATGCCATTATTATTAATCGCATTATGGGGAAAGAAGTTTATCCCGTTGAAAAAAGAATCGCATTTCAGGAATTTAAACCCTTAGCTGAAGAAATTATTGCCTAGTGCTTCTCTATATTTATTTCAGTCAATTATTAATTATACCAGTCAATTTTTTGGGAATATATTATGAATCTGCCATCGTATTTTAAACCAGAGATTAAAAGCTTTTTAAAAAACCTGATTCAAAAAAAGCCAACACCATTTTTAGTTTTAGATTTAAGTGTAATTGAAAAACATTATCTGGAACTGAAACAGGGTTTTCCAACCGCCGATATTTTTTATGCTGTCAAAGCCAATCCAGCCGATGAAATTATAGATGGCTTGACTCAGCTGGGTGCCAGTTTCGATTTGGCGTCGGTCAATGAGTTAAATAAAGTCCTGAAATATAAGGTTGACGCTTCACGCCTTGCCTTTGGCAATACCATTAAGAAAAGAGCTGATATTCAATATTTTTATGACCAAGGTGTGCGTTTATTTGTCACGGATTCAGAGGCTGACTTGTTGAATATTGCGCAATATGCACCGAATGCTAAAGTGTATTTCCGCTTGTCCATTGATGGTGCTGAAACTGCAGATTGGCCGTTATCGAAAAAATTTGGTTGTGATGCACAATCCGTGATTGCACTTGCCATCAAGGCACAAGAATTAGGCTTAACGCCTTATGGAATCTCATTTCATGTGGGCTCTCAGCAACGCAATATTGGGTCTTGGGACAATGCCTTACAAGAAACCAAAGCGATTTTTGATGTGTTGGCCAATGAGCATAAAATTGTTCTGAAAATGCTGAATCTTGGGGGTGGCCTGCCTGCCCAGTATGTGCAGAAAACCGCAGAATTCACCACCTATTCTGAGCAAATTAATGCCGCATTAGCACTGTTTGAAGACTATGAATTGGAACAAATCATTTTGGAACCAGGACGTTCACTGGTGGGGAATGCGGGTATTTTAGTTTCTGAAATTGTATTAATTTCAGAGCGTCCACATTCAGGCAATAAAAGATGGTTATATACCGATGTAGGCGTATTTAATGGCTTAATTGAAACACTCGGTGAGTCGATTGAATATCCGATTCTGTGTGAAAAAACAGGGCATTCCGATCCAGTGGTGTTAGCAGGGCCGACCTGTGACAGTATGGATATTATGTACCAGAATAAAAAATATGATTTACCTTTATCATTAGAAATTGGAGATCATTTATATTGGCTTTCTACTGGGGCATATACCACCAGTTACAGTTCAATAGAGTTTAATGGTTTCTCGCCACTGCAATATTATGTCGTATATTAATCATTTTAAATTCAGGAATACGGTATTTTCTTCAGTCTCATTGATGGTAGTTCTGCGAAAATATCTTATTTTAAAATGTTAAATACATGAATATAAAAAAGGAAAAATTGTGATGATCACAATATCCAAAAAATTACCCGATTTTTTTGAATATTCTGAAAAGGATATTCAATATTCGTTACGTGCGTTGGTGTGGCCGCAAGATTTTCCATTGTTGTTTAAATGGATGCATGAACCCCATGTCATTTCACAATGGCAGATGAATAAACCTGAAGTTGAGGTTGAGGTGTATTTTGAACGTATGTTTGTAGATGACCATCAGCGGCTTTATATTATTCAGATAGATGGACGAGATGTCGGTTATCTGGAAATTTATGAGGCGGCGCGTGATCGCCTGGCCTTGTATTATGCGGCAGAGCCGCATGATTTAGGGTGGCATATCCTGTTGGGAGAAACCGATGTGGTCGGCAAGGGGCATTTCCGTGCCGTGATGCGAATGATGGCTTATTTTATTTTTGAGCATTCGCTGGCCGATAAAATTGTTGGGGAACCCGACGAAAATGTGAAATCCTATGGTTATGTGGCCGATGAAATTGCGTTTAGAGCACAAAAGAAAATCAAAATGCCAGAAAAGACCGCAGTGCTCTATCATTGCTTCAGGCATGAGTTTTATCAAACCTGTGGTACAAGTTATGTTGCCCGAGCAAAACCAGAATCGTGATAGAGATGTTCAACAGCCCCATATTCATTGCATTTTTGGCAGATCAACTTAAAGACGGTTTCCAGTGATGTTAAGATAAAAAATCCGCCATAGTTCGAAACATATGGCGGATTGAATAACCAGTTTTTTATACAGAATTAATCAAAATCTGCTTTTAAAACAATACGATAGCGTACTTGTCCTGAATGCAACCGTTCAATCGCTTCATTGATTTGCGACATGGCAAATACTTCAACTTGTGGCGCAATGTTTTTACGTGCAGCGAATTGCAACAAGGTCCGTAACGCAGCAGGTGAACCTGTCGATGAGCCAGTCACTGATTTTGCACCGCCAACCAAGGCAAAGCTAGAAACAGCCACAGGTTCTATAGGTAAACCAAGAAGATGAATGGTGCCATTCGTTGCCAGTGTGCTTAAATAATTGTTCCAGTCTAAGGTGACATTGACGGTACTGAGAATTAAATCGAATTTGCCACGTTGTGCTTTGAGGGCTTCTGAATCGCGGCTATTCACCACATGGTCGGCGCCCATGGCTTTTAATTCATCGGTTTTGTCTAAGTTGGAGGTGAATGCTGTAATTTCACAGCCCCACGCTTTGAGTAATTTAATGGCCATATGACCTAAACCGCCGATTCCAATCACACCAACATGGTGAACGGCTTGAATACCATGTTTTAAAATGGGATCAAAGACGGTAATACCACCACACAGCAACGGCCCAGCACTGACTGGATCCAGATCATCGGGTAAAGGAATGGCCCATTGCCAACCTGCACGGACTTTATCGGCAAAGCCACCTGCATGACCGATAATGGTTGCCTTATGTTCGCCACTACAGAGAACCTGCTGCCCACGAATACAAGGGTCACACGCCTGACAACTTTCTGCTGTCCAGCCAATTCCTACACGTTGACCAATCTTTAAACCTTTGGCTTCTGAGCCTAAACGTACAATGGTACCAATGACTTCATGACCCGCAACAACGGGATACTGGGAAACACCCCAGTCATTGTCAATCACTGATAAATCAGAATGGCATAATCCGCAATATTCCACTTTTACTTCAATTTGGTGTGCCTGTAATTCACCTGCATCAAACTCATAAGGCACTAAAGCACTTTTTGCTTCAAGTGCAGCGTAGGCTTGAATGATGTTGTTTGTCATGGTTATACCTCTATTTTTGAAGGATTATTTTTTCTTGAAACAGCTGTTTTCGTGGTCATTGACCATACCGCTTGCTTGCATAAAAGCATAGCAGATTGTTGGCCCAACAAACTTAAAGCCGTGTTTTTTTAATGTTTTTGAGAGTTGCACACTCAGTTCAGTTTGGGTAGGTGCATCGCGGTAATTGATTACTTCATTTTGAAGTGGCTCAGGTGTCCATTGCCACAACCACTGCACCACATCACCATAACATTGTTTCAGTTTTAACCATGCCTGAGCATTATCGCGTATCGCAGTCAATTTCCCAAGGTGACGAATTAAACCTTGATCTTGTAATTTTTCTTGCAGTTGTGCGTCACTAAAATTGGCAATTGCGTCAATACCGAATTGGAAGAAGTGTTCACGATATTTAGGACGTTTCTTTAAAACCGTAATCCAGGACAATCCTGCTTGCTGACCTTCTAAACACAATAGTTCAAACAATGCCGCTTCATCATAAAGCGGCTGTCCCCATTCATGATCATGATAGGCGATATAGATCGGATCATCGGAACACCAGCCACAGCGTTGTAATGGGTGCATGGGTTGTTAAACTCGCATTATAGCTTAAATTCAAGCCATTGATTTTGCTTGGTATCCCAGTAGGATAACTGGGCCCGACTTAAGTCTTCAAAACTTAACCAAGTATTTTTCCCTGCTTTGTCGCAGTAGCCTGTACTGATGAGTAAACCATCTTCAGAAATTTCCATGACCCATCCTTGATAGGTATCTGGACCAATTTCAATTTTTTGTTGATTTCCCGATTCAGCAAAATCAATTAAGCGTTGTGTCAATTCATCTGACATAAACGATTTTCCTAACGTAAATATGGATAAGGGTTGACCGCACCACGTCCTTTTCCTTGTAAGTAGATGCCATAGTGCAGATGACTGACAGTATGACGGGCATTGCCACTGTTGCCAACATAGCCAATCACATCGCCAACATGCACATAATCACCCACTTGAAGACCGCGTTTATGTTTGTCTAAATGTGCGTAGTAATGCCACGAACCTGCTGGGCCTAAAATCCAGACCACGTTGCCACCCAATTTATTGCTCTGCAAACTGGCAATAATGCCTTCGGTGCTGCTGGTTACTTTTGTTCCACGTGGAGCAATAATGTCAATGCCTTCATGACTGCGTCCAGCACTACGTGCTGCGCCCCAAGTATCATTCAATTGATTCCGAGAGACATTGTGCACAGGAATCGGGAGATGTTGACGTAATGGCAAGGCTTTTAAATAGCCAACTTCTTTCGCGGGTAAAACAGGCGATTTTTTGGGTGTACTGCTACATGCTGCCAATAGGCAAATCATGAATGTTAAACAGAGTGAGGGCAATAGGCGCAACACAAATATTCCTTATTTACTGACTAAAATATGAAGTTTATCGTACAATCTCAGTCAACCACTGTAAGCAATTGTAGAAGGCTTTATAGCGGCATTAGGCTTGTTCAAGTGATTGTTGTTGAATCATTTTTTTCATTGCGGTTGGAATACCTCTTGCAATGACCTGTTCAGGTTCCAGCCATTCACCGCTTAACTCCGCTTGTAAATATTCCATTTGATCATGTTCGATCTGTAGCGTATATGGCTGTAGTTCCCATGTGAAATGGGTAAAGCTATGACGAATTAAATTGTGCTGTTGGGGATGTGCCAATCCGAGTCTGGCAAGCTGTTGTTTTAGATCATGCAAGTCATCAAAAATAGGTAAACACCATAATCCGCCCCAAAGTCCCAGACTTGGGCGTTGTTGCCACAACCATTGATCTTGATATTGCAGTAATAACACAGACGCTGTTTTTATAGGGACTGCTTTTTTGGGTTTTTTGAATGGCAATTCCTGCTCAATACCTTGTAGATATGCCTGACAATGGTGTTGCATGGGACAATATAAGCATAATGGTTTTTTGGGCGTACAGATGGTTGCACCTAAGTCCATAATGGCTTGGGTATAGTCATGGTTGCGTTGTTCAGGACACAGCTGTTCGGCAAGTTGCCACATTTCACGTTCGTGAATGGGTTTGGATAAATCATCATCAATTGCGAAAAAACGTGACAGCACCCGCTTTACGTTACCATCCATAATCACGCCATATTGGCGCAACCCCAAAGACATTAATGCCCCAGCTGTGGAACGACCAATACCAGGCAATTCCATCCACTGTTGTAAGTTTTCTGGGAAATGCTGATTTTGTGCCACAATTTGCGCGGACTTATGTAAATTACGGGCACGCGCATAGTAACCTAAACCTGCCCAATAGGGGGCAACGTCATCCCAAGTTGCACGAGCCAATGCATTGACATCGGGAAAGCGCTGTATAAAGCGATCGAAATATTGCAGTACCGTTTTCACTTGCGTTTGTTGTAGCATGATTTCTGAGACCCAAACCTTATAAGGGTCGTTGGCCACTTGCCACGGCAAGTCATGCCGACCATGTTGGTCAAACCATGTTAGAAGCGCATCTGAAAAGGAAAAACTAGACATCGTGACCACCTGTGTTGCAAGGCAGTAGTATAAGCGATGTGATGGAAAGGTGTGAAATTGGCAAAAAATATGTGACGGCTTTCATCATCTCCACAATAGAATTGAAGATGATGAGCGGATATGTACATGTTGCGGTTTTGCCTAAGATTCAGGCCTTGTCAAGAATACCCCAACGTGCATCAAGCTTGAGCTGCTGGTTTTTATAGCGTGGAATGACGTGAATATGCAGGTGATGAGATGGTTCACCAAAGACATTGCCATCATTAAAACCAATGTGGTACCCCTCGGGTTGATGGCGAATTTGCAACTCATTACGTGCTTGTTCTAACAGTGATAACAGGCTTTTACGCTCTTTGTCGGTGACTTCAAAAAAAGAGCTGACATGACGTAGAGGAACAATGACCACATGTCCTTGAGAGAGCGGATTGGGTTCAGGAAAAATAATGCCGAAATCATTTTTGGCAATAATGTCATATTCATCATAATCGCAATAGGCACAATGTTCTGTCATGGTATGTTCCTCATGTCATGAAATAGTAATTTATCTTGGCTGTATGACAACCATACGACAATTTATGGATTGAGTTGGCGAGCCAATAAAGCATACATGGCAGCCAGTCCTTTTTTCTCAGCATCCGCATTATAAGCAAGATCTACGCCATTGGCTTTGGCACGTTCATCGGCAAGTGGATTACTGAAACCGTGTTTGGCATTTGGTAAAATAATGACTTCATACGTTACATCTGCGGCTTGCAATTCTTTTTCAAGACTTGCGACATCATCTAAAGTGACCATGCTGTCCTGTTCACCGTGCAGTACCAAAACTTCCGCTTGCACTTGCCCTTTTTGTGCAGGAGTTTGCGTGGATAAATTACCATGAAATGTCGCAACCGCTTTTAACGGGGCATTGGCACGTGCTAAATCAAGCACCACTTTACCACCAAAACAAAAACCAACTGCTGCAATATGTGTGGCATCCACTTCAGGTTGTGCAATGAGTGTGCTTAAAGCGGCATTGGCACGTTCAACAATGGTATTCGGCTGTTGAAAAGTCTCGGTCATCCATTCATTGGCTTGAGCCGCTTGCTCAGTAGTTTTCTTATCACCGTACATATCGATGGCAAAAGCTGCATAACCTTGTTCGGCAAGTTGTTTTGCACGTTGTACTACATAGTCATTTCGTCCCCACCATTCAGGTGCAACTAAGACAGCTGCAACTTGCTCATTTTGTGGAGCGGCAAAGAAACCGACGAAGCGTTTACCATCCTGCGTTGTGTATTCAATTTCACGGGTCACGATTGTGCTCATGTTGAATCATCCTATCTATAAAGTGATCAATGAAAAACTCATTGCGATTAAAGCATAAAAAGTATTTATTTTTGGAAATGGTGGACAACAATCATTTTAATAATTGCAACAAAAAAATTAAACGATACAAATTCATGGAATAAATGGAAAGTAACAAAAACAGGGCAGAGAGGTATATACATACCTGACTACCCCGAACATACATTAACTGTAATGTTTAAAGAATTTAAGATCTTCCTCCACGAGAGAAGAAACCGATCACAGCAAGAATAACGGCAACAACGAGTAAGATGACAGCAAACTGTTTCGATAAGCCTGCGACGCCACCAAAACCGAGCAAACTTGCAAGCAGTGCGATCACTGCAAAGATAATTGCCCAACGGAACATATTTATTCTCCTAAGCCTAGATTGTTATTGTGATTTTTCAGTCTAGCAAGGCGGCTCAGCGCTTTATGTGAGTAAATGTATGCGGAATGTAGTTTTCTCAACATGGCGTTGTCGAGGTAAATCTTCAGGTTTTGTGCTGTTTTTGCATGTTATAATGACCGCGTTTATTAGTCTTACAACGAATTTTGTATGTCCATACGACCACAATTCTGGAAAAAGTATCCGTTACATCAACTTACAATGCCTGAATGGGAAGCATTGTGTGATGGTTGTGGTTTATGCTGCCTCATTAAATTAGAAGATGAAGACAGCCATGACATCGCTTATACCAAAGTGTCGTGTAAGCTTATGGACTGCGCCACAGGACATTGCAGTGATTATGCCAATCGTCAGCAACATGTCCCAGATTGCATTCAACTCAGTATTGAAAAATTAGAACAAATAAACTGGCTGCCTTCGAGTTGTGCCTATCGACGTTTATACGAGGGCAAGAATTTACCTTCATGGCATTATTTAAATACAGGATCACGGCAAAGTGTGATTAAGGCGAAAAAGTCGGTTGCTGGTCGCTGTATTTCAGAAACCAGTATCCATGAAGATGATATTGACCAATACATTGTGCGATGGGTACGTTAATTTAATTTGATTCATACCATCCATTCATTCACCATTTGGGCAATGTGGCATGGTCTGTGCTCCGCGCCTCTCTTTTGAGGCTTGTTGAATAATTTGTATGCCACTATTTATGCCTAAACTTGCCATGATTAAGGCAACGATTAGGTCAGGTAAAATGTGTTGTGTACCAAATACGCCAAGTGCTGCCAAAATGACGGCAATATTACCAATAGCATCATTGCGACTACATAACCATACCGATTGCATATTGGCATCACCATCCCGATAGGCATACAGCAAAATGGCACAAATGACATTTACCACCAACGCTAATATACCAATCACACCCATTTCAAAAGCTTCAGGCACTGCACCGAAGGTATAACTCCAAATAACCCTGCCAATAATAAGGATAGCGAATAGCAACAGTGTATAGCCCTTAAATAGTGCAGCTGTTGCACGCCAGTATACGCTGAGACCTAGAGCTACGAGTGAAATGGCATAATTTGCCGCATCTCCAGCAAAATCTAAGGCATCGGCCCATAATGATGTCGAACCAATATGTAATCCCCCAATGACTTCTACCAAGAACATTGTTAAGTTTAAAAATAGAGCAATCCACAAGATATTTCTAAACTTTTTTGAATATGGTTTGCTTGGTTTTTGGGGAGAACAGCAACAACCTGCCATTTGAAACTCCAGATGACTACGACTACACTCATTAAATAGTCTGGAGTAACTTCAAGGTCAAGTGCAATGAAAAATCAAATGAAATATTCCATTGGTGAGTTGGCAAAGTAGGTTGGATTTACCCCTGATACAATTCGTTTTTATGAGAAAAAAAATCTAATTCAATCGCCCAGTCGGGGGGAAAACAACTATCGATACTATACCGAACAAGACTTGAAACAGCTGTTATTTATTCGACGTTGCCGTGATCTGGGAATGACGATTAAGGAAATTCAAGATTTAACCACTTTGATGGCGAATCCTGAACAAAATTGCACGGGTATTAATCAAATCGTTAAACTCCATTTGTTACAAGTTCAAGAGAAAATTAATGAGTTACAGATGTTTAAGTTGCAATTACAGCAACTCGAGAAAAGTTGCCAGTCAGAAACAACCATTCATGAATGTCCAATTGTGCAAACATTACAGCGTAAAGATGAGTTATTTTGATTGAGGGGTATCTCTATTCTTTAATTTTTGAACGATCAACATAAAAACAATTATTTTCTAAATTAAAAACATAAATAATTATGTAAAACAGTGATTTGTATTGGGTTGAGGCATTTTGCATCATCGAATTTTGTATTCAGAAAATCAAACATCTAATGCGTTAAAACAGTTTATCAATAAATATTATGTAAAAATGATGAAAATGTGAATTTTATTGTTGCTTTTTTCTACAAACATGTCAAAATTGGTTTAACTCAAACAAAGTGAGAAATAGTTCACACTATTTAATAAAAATAGTTAAAATTTCTCAATGAGTCTGGTGTGTGCTATTTATTCTTATTTTTTAGAGAGATATGTTATGAAAACTCAAGTTTTATTTTCGCTTTTAACCATTACAACAGCTTTGATTGCTCAAAATGCGATGGCCAATACAGGTTCAATTACCTTTAAAGGTAAAATTGTAGAATCAACCTGTAAAGCAACCACAAATACAGCCAGTCAAACGGTACAACTCGGCACTTGGCCAACATCTGCTTTGGCAGCAGCGGGTCAAACAACATCTCCGCAAGCATTCCAGATTAACCTTGAACAATGTGCTGCTGGTAATTATGGCGTACGTCTTGATGCAAATACAGTGGCTGCAACAGGTACCAATGCGAATTTGATCGCGGTTACTGGTGGTGCAACCAATGTCGGCATTCAGGTACAAGGTTCGGATAATAAAGTTGTTCCAGTAAACACATCATTGACTGATGGCTACCAGTTCACTGTAGGGACAGATAAAACAGCAACCCTGAACTTGAAAGCATTCTATACCGCGACAGGTGCGGCAACGGCAGGTGATGCGAATGCAGTAGCAAACTTTTCGATTGAATATAAATAATTTTAATATAAATTATATTATATTTAATTATTAAATGAGAGTTGCCATGAATTTGAAATCATCACTTGCTTTCATCTGTTTAAGCATTGCGTGTATGGGGCAAGCAAGCCATGCCGCTATTCAAGCCATGGCAACGCGTATCATTTATGACGCTCCCGATGCAGCAGCAACGCTCACGATCAAAAACAATGTGAGCAAGCCGTACATGGTACAAACATGGTTGGAAAATAGCCAAGGTGAAACGAAGCGACTTCCGATTATTGTTGTACCACCGCTGTTGAAATTGGATGCAGGCAAAGAATCTATTCTGAGATTTATTTATTCAGGTCAAGGTTTGCCGAATAACCAGGAGAGTTTGTTCTGGATTAACATTCAGGAGATTCCACCGACGGCAACTGAAAAAAATGTTTTGCAATTGGCAATTCGCACGCGAATTAAACTGTTTTATCGCCCAAAAGAAGTGAAAACCAGTCTGGATGATGCCGTTAAGCAACTGAATTGGTTTATCGATGGGCAGCAATTAAAGGTGATGAATCCGAGTCCCTTACATGTCACGATTGGGGTGGTGAAACTCAATGGTAAGACGGTTGAGAATTTAGCTCAGGATATGGTCGCACCCCATCAAACCATAACGGTTTTAAAAGACATGCCTGCGTCGATCACAAATTTGGGCTTTACCTATATCAATGATTACGGCGGGGCAACCACAATTCCTATTGCCGAAATTCATAGAAAATGAAAACAAGTGCGAATCTGTATGTGCCTAAAGCAACATTTGGTCTTTTACTATTTAGTTTAGCTAGCTACGACGTGTATGCAGCAGATCAATTTAATGCTGCATTTTTGAACGGCGGTACAGATAATGCCAGCTTGGAAGCAGTAGAGAAGGGATATGCGATTCTACCAGGCGTATATAGCTTTTCGATTTATCTGAATAAAGAAAAAGTAGATCAGCGCGATATAACCTTTAAGAAAAATGAGAATAATCAGATTGTTCCTTGTTTGGATGAGGGATTTTTTAAAGATTACGGAATTTTATTGAATGCACCAACACCCAAAGAGCAAGCATCGAATGCTCACAAGCAACAGTGCTTAGACTTGCTCGAATTGATTCCTCATGCAACGCTAAGTTTTGATGCGGGTGTGCAGCGTTTGGATTTGTCTATTCCACAGATCAATTTGCTCTATCAACCTCGTGGTTATATTCCAGCAAAATTATATAATCAGGGCATTAATGCCATTATGCTGAATTATAATATCAATGGCACATATAGTACCTTTGATAGTCGTGCAGATTATAGTTATGTTAGTGCGATCCTCAATGGCGGTTTTAATTTTGGTGCTTGGCGTTATCGTAATCAGTCAAGTTTTATTCGTCAGAGTCAAAGCAAAGATCGTTGGCAAACTATTAGTAATCGTTTAGAGCGAGACATTTTAGCTTGGCGGTCTCGTCTGGAAATGGGCGATAGCTATACCAACAGTGATGTATTTGATAGTTATGGATTTCGTGGTATTCAGCTCAGCAGTGAAGATGAGCAGTTGCCTTATAGCCTGCAAAATTTTGCACCGGTTGTACGTGGTATTGCGGTCACAAATGCACGGGTTGAGATTCGTCAAAATGGTTATTTAATTTATAGTAGCAACGTTGCAGCGGGTGCATTTGAAATTCAGGATTTAGTCGCTGCAACAGACAGTGGTGATCTTGAAGTCAAAATTATTGAAGGGGATGGACAAGTCAAAACCTTCTATCAACCTTATTCTGCTGTTCCCAAAATGTTACGTCCAGGTTTGTGGAAATATCAAATTACTGCGGGTCAATATCGAACCAGTTCAACCGATCATTATCAACCCAAATTTGTGCAGGCCACGGTTGCACGTGGGTTGAATAACTTGTTTACACCCTATTTGGGTGTACTTGCAGCAGAAGATTACCTCTCTGGCGGCATGGGTGTGGGAATGTCGTTGGGTCAGTTCGGGGCAATTTCGACCGATGTGACCATTGCAAACAATCAATTGGCTGCTGGTGGAAGTGCGACAGGAGGAAGTTTAAGATTTTTATATTCAAAGTCGCTGAGTCATTTTGGTACAGATTTAAAAATAGTAGGTTATCGTTATTCATCGCGTAACTTCTATGACTTTGCGGATGCTGTCGCTGAAAAAGCACAGTGGCGTAATGGCAGCTATGAATATAACTATTATTTACCAAATGATAATCCGAATGATCCGCTAACCGAAGAACAGCGCTTACGCAATGTGTATCGCAGTGATTATTATAATAAAAAAACCCAACTACAGATTTCTTTGAATCAGAGTCTTGGCAAGTTTGGTCAAATTTATGCAAATGTCAGTAATCAGGATTACTGGAATAGTTCACTCAGTCAGCGCAGTTGGCAAATGGGGTATAACACTTACATCAAGCGTGCAAGTCTCGGTGTATTTTATCAGAATGCGAAGACGCAGTTTGCAGGATCCAATTATAGTATTGGCGTGAATCTTACGATGCCACTGGGTCGAGATAAGAAAAATCCGCATGACTTAAATGCAACCTCATCGTATCAATATAGCGAAGGTTCTGGTTATACCTTACAAACAGGGCTTTCAGGTAGTTATTTACCAGATAATAATTTACAGCTTCAGGCGCAGGTGAGCTATTCA
>JASGGM010000009.1:0-22811 GCA_047605045.1 Acinetobacter sp.
ATGTCGTTGCATACGATTACGGTGTCAAAACCAACATCTTGCGTATGCTTGCAGATCGCGGTTGTAAACTCACCGTAGTTCCTGCACAAACGCCTGCTGAAAAAATCTTGGCATTGAATCCTGATGGCGTATTCTTATCGAATGGTCCTGGCGACCCTGCGGCCTGTGATTATGCCATTGAAGCTGTAAAAACCATTGTAGAAACAACAAATTTACCTGTATTCGGTATTTGTTTAGGACACCAAATTCTCGCTTTAGCCTCTGGTGCAAAAACCATCAAAATGGGGCATGGACATCATGGTGCGAATCATCCTGTGCAAAATCTTGAAAATGGTACAGTCATGATTACCTCTCAAAACCATGGTTTTGCGGTCGATGCAGATACACTGCCTGCCAATTTAAAAGCAACGCATAAATCGTTGTTTGATGGCACGTTGCAAGGGATTCACCGTACAGATAAACCTGCGTTTAGTTTTCAGGGGCATCCTGAAGCTAGTCCAGGTCCTCACGATTGCGCCCCTTTGTTCGATCACTTTATCGAACTGATTGAAGCATCTAAACAGTAATTAAGGAAGCACACATGGCTAAACGTACAGACATAAAAAGCATCTTAATTATTGGTGCGGGTCCAATTGTGATTGGTCAAGCGTGTGAGTTTGACTACTCAGGCGCACAAGCATGTAAAGCGCTGCGTGAAGAAGGCTACCGTGTTATTTTGGTCAACTCGAATCCTGCGACCATCATGACCGATCCATCAATGGCAGATGCGACCTATATCGAGCCAATTACATGGCAAACTGTTGCACAAATTATTGAAAAAGAACGTCCAGATGCAGTTTTGCCGACCATGGGTGGTCAGACTGCGTTGAACTGTGCTTTAGCGTTAGATGAAAACGGCGTATTAGAAAAATATGGCGTAGAACTGATTGGTGCAAGCAAAGAAGCTATTGAAAAAGCTGAAGATCGTAAACTATTCGATCAGGCAATGAAAAAAATTGGCCTTGAATGTCCTCGTGCATCTGTTGCAGAAAACATGCAAGAAGCTTTAGAAATTCAAGCGCGTTTTGGCTTCCCTGTCATTATTCGACCATCTTTCACTATGGGTGGTTCTGGTGGTGGTATTGCGTATAATCGTGAAGAATTTCTTGAAATTTGTGAACGTGGTTTCGAACTTTCACCGACTCATCAGCTTTTAATTGATGAGTCATTGATTGGCTGGAAAGAATACGAAATGGAAGTTGTTCGTGATAAAAACGACAACTGTATCATCGTATGTTCTATCGAAAACTTTGACCCAATGGGCGTTCATACAGGCGACTCCATCACTGTTGCTCCTGCGCAAACCTTAACGGATAAAGAATATCAATTGATGCGTAATGCATCGGTTGCTGTCCTACGTGAAATTGGGGTTGAAACTGGTGGTTCAAACGTCCAATTCGGTATCAATCCGCAAGATGGTCGTATGGTCGTGATTGAGATGAACCCGCGTGTTTCTCGTTCATCTGCATTGGCTTCTAAGGCAACAGGCTTCCCAATTGCAAAAATTGCAGCCAAACTTGCGGTTGGTTATACCCTAGACGAGTTGAAAAATGACATCACGGGCGGTATTACCCCTGCATCGTTCGAACCTGCAATCGATTATGTAGTCACGAAAATTCCTCGCTTTAACTTCGAGAAATTCCCACAAGCTGAACCTGTACTGACCACTCAAATGAAGTCTGTGGGTGAAGTGATGGCGATTGGGCGTAATTTTCAGGAATCATTACATAAAGCACTGCGCGGACTTGAAGTCGGTGTTTGTGGTTTCGATGAAAAAATTGAAGCTGGTACTGAAAATGCTAAAGAAAAGATTTTAGTTGAATTAAAAGTTCCAGGCCCTGAACGTATTTGGTATGTTGCCGATGCGTTCCGTCACGGTTTTAGCCTTGATGAAGTATTTGAAGCAACCAAAATTGACCGTTGGTTCCTCATTCAGATTGAAGACATTATAAAAACTGAGACACAGGTGAAATCACTTGGTTTTGGTGACCTCACTGCTGAGAATATCCGTACATTCAAGCGTAAAGGTTTATCCGATCTTCGTATCGCAGATTTGATGGGCATTTCACAAAAGCAATTCCGTAAACAGCGTTGGAATTTGGGTGTTTACCCTGTTTACAAACGTGTAGATACCTGTGCTGCCGAGTTTGAATCGGGAACAGCTTACATGTATTCAACCTACGATGAAGAATGTGAAGCCAATCCATCTAATCGTGACAAAATCATGGTGATTGGTGGTGGACCAAACCGAATTGGTCAAGGTATCGAATTTGACTACTGTTGTGTTCATGCTGCACTTGCGATGCGTGAAGATGGTTACGAAACCATTATGGTGAACTGTAACCCTGAAACAGTGTCTACCGATTACGATACTTCAGATCGTTTATACTTCGAGCCTGTTACATTAGAAGATGTACTGGAAATTGTCCGTACAGAAAAACCTAAAGGCGTGATCGTTCAATATGGTGGTCAAACACCGCTAAAATTGGCACGTGCTTTAGAAGAAGCAGGTACACCAATTATTGGTACATCTCCAGATGCCATTGACCGTGCCGAAGACCGTGAACGTTTCCAGCAAATGATTCAACGTCTACAGCTTCGTCAACCGAACAACAGTATTGTAAAGTCTGCTGAGGAAGGTATTTCTGAAGCAGCAAAAGTCGGTTATCCATTGGTTGTACGCCCATCTTATGTATTGGGTGGTCGTGCAATGGAAATCGTCTATAACGAAGATGAATTGAAACGTTACCTTCGTGAAGCTGTTCAAGCATCCAATGAAGCTCCTGTTCTACTCGATCATTTCTTGGATTCTGCAATTGAAGTCGATGTCGATTGTGTTTCAGACGGCAAAGATGTAGTCATTGGCGGTATTATGCAACACATCGAACAGGCAGGTATTCACTCTGGTGATTCAGCATGTTCAATTCCGCCATATTCTTTATCAAAAGAAATTCAGGATGAGATGCGTCGTCAAACGGTTGCTATGGCCAAAGAATTGGGTGTCATCGGTTTGATGAACGTTCAATTTGCAGTCAAAGGTGAAGATGTCTACATCTTGGAAGTGAACCCTCGTGCATCGCGTACTGTACCATTTGTTTCGAAGTGTATTGGTGAATCACTTGCCAAAGTCGCTGCTCGTTGTATGGCAGGTCAATCTTTGCAATCGCAAGGTTTTACCGAAGAGATTATTCCAAGTCACTATGCCGTAAAAGAAGCTGTATTCCCATTTTCGAAATTCCCAGGTGTAGACCCTATGCTTGGTCCTGAGATGAAATCGACAGGTGAAGTCATGGGTGTAGGTAAATCGTTTGGTGAAGCATTCTACAAAGCTGTTTTGGGTTCGAACGAACGCTTACCAGGTTTACCGACCGAAGGTGAAGTGAAACATGCCTTCTTATCTGTACGTGAATCAGATAAAGCTCACGTTGTCGATATTGCGAAACAGTTCATTGCATATGGTTTCAAATTAATTGCAACAGGCGGCACATATAAAGTCTTGAGTGATGCTGGTCTTGAATGTGAACGTGTCAACAAAGTCACTGAGGGTCGCCCTCATGTTGTTGACCGCTTGAAAAATGGTGAGATACACCTTATTGTCAATACGACAGAAGGCAAACAAGCTCAATATGATTCTGCAGCCATTCGTCGTGCAGCACTTCAAGGCAAAGTGTATTACACTACAACCATTAGTGGCGCTGAAGCCGTTTGTCAGGCATTTGCAATCCAATTACCAATGGATGTTTATCGCTTGCAAGATTTACACACTGTAGGTTAATTCTTTACCGATAAGTCCCGTCACCTATCGGTGGCGGGATTTTTCTTTTTTTAAACGGTATTTTTCCCATTGAATTGAGAGGGACTGAAATGCAACGCTACCCAATGACCCCAGAAGGCAAAGAAGCTCTGGAAAAAGAATTACAGCAGTTAAAAACTGTTGAACGTCCACGCATCACGCAAGCGATTGCTGAAGCACGTGAACACGGCGATTTAAAAGAAAATGCTGAATATCACGCTGCTCGTGAACAACAAGGCTTTTGCGAAGGGCGTATTCAAGATATCGAGGGTAAGCTTGGTGCTGCTCAAGTCATCGATGTTAAAGATCTTGAACAAACTGGTCGTGTCGTATTTGGCGTTACCGTAACGATTGAGAATCTAGACACTGAGGAACGCAAAACTTACAAAATTGTAGGTGACGATGAAGCTGATTTTAAAATTAATAAAATCTCCGTAAATTCACCAATTGCGCGTGGGCTTTTAGGTAAGAATGAAGGCGATGAAGCAAAAATTACGACACCTCAAGGTGAAGTAGAATACGAAATTATCAGTGTGGAATATCTCTAATACTGTCAATTACCCCTCATCTTGAGGGGTTTTTTTGGTCGGGTTTTAGTTGAATATCGTTTAAATAATGTTCCAAAGCTTCAACATCATTACGCTGTAATACATCGCGCATTTTTAAAATAATTTTTTCATCCAAATCGTAAATTTTCAAAGCCAGTAGTTTTGCAATATGCTCCTCTGAAAAACGATATTGAATGATCTGAGCAGGTACACCACCTACAATGGCATAAGCGGGTACATCTTTCGTGACCACGGCGCCTGTAGCAACAACAGCACCTTCACCCAGTTTAACACCTTGCATAATCATCGCACGACTGCCAATCCAGCAGCCATCTGCAATCACGGTATCACCCGCTGCCAAGAAACTACGGGTATCAAAGGGAAACGTCGCAATCCAGTCAGTACGATGCAGTTGATTCCCTCCCATCATAATGACGCATTCGGCACCAAAACAAACAAAGTTACCAATATATAACTGGTCAATCGGCTTTTCTAGAGTTGCTGGTTTTTCATGTAAATAGCGCACGACACAACGTTCAAACCCCTGATCCCAATAGGCACTGTAGTAGCTGTAATTGCCTTTAATATGAATATTGGGATTTTTGACCGTTTTAGAAATAAATTCAAACTCACACCAATGCTTTACAGGAGCATTAATTCGTTGCTTTTCCATATTTGAAGATACAAGATAAGATCTTCGTATATTAACTAATGATGAAATCTATTCAAAAAGAAAAATCATGTTATTTAGGGCTTCCATCCATAGTGTCTTAAATTAATCTTGCCCTCTTTTATTTCTATACCTTCGGCAAGTAATAGTAAATATTGAATATTCTCACCTTGATCATTCATTTTCTGGGTACTGATTCTGCCTTGTGAATTGATCACCCTATGCCAAGGCAAGCCGGATGCTTCATCTAAATGGCACAAAATATAACCAACAAAACGTGCATGTTTGGGTAGGCCCGCCAATTGTGCAACCTGACCATAGCTCGCAACACAACCAGAAGGAATACGAGCCACAACTTCTAGAATTTGTCGGTGAAGTTCATATTGCATTGTATTTCCCATTTTAAAAGCCATCCTTAGATGGCTTATTTAATATTGAATCTTCAAATGAATGAGAGCGTCATTAGAAGTTATTCGGATTTTCCAATTGCTTCATTTGCGCAATTTTACTTGGATCATGAACGGCGGCAACACCATCATCAGCTTTTGTATCAGACAGTTGTTCAGGATTATAAATCGAAATGGTTTCATTGCCCTGTGCATCTTCACCCACAATATATTTTATGCCTTTACGATTCATCTTGTGGCACATACGCTGATACCATCCTTTAAAACCTGTCTTCTCTTCATTGGGGTTATAATAAAATGCATTCATGACCGCAGGTAGGCCCAATCCACAAACCACCCCTGACAGTAATACACTGATAAAAGTATAACCAATGAGAATACTGCTGTATGGACTTAAAATAGGATGGTTAGAAACTGCAAGGATAAGTGCCAAGGAGATTCCACCACGCACGCCTCCCCAACTTAGAATAGCCAAGCTACCGTTATAACTTTTGTGTCGAAACGATGGGAAAAAAGCAAAAGACAAGAAGTTTGCGGCAAAACGTGAAATATGCAGCACAATAAAAGCAACAATTCCACCCAGAATCATGCCAAAATCCAGATCGAGAATAAATAACTCTAAACCAATTAAAGTAAAGAGGAATGAGTTAATAATCCCTTCAACTGTATGCCAAAAATGATTAATTTCTTTTACAGCATGTTCATGGATAATTTCTTGCCATTTATTACCCACAATTAAACCACCAATAACACAAGCAATTGGTGCAGAAGCATGTGCAAATAATGCAACCAAATATGAACCACATGCCAGTAAAGCCGTTGTCAGAATGAGGGATTCTGGTTCATGCTTACCACGTAAAAGACGTAAAATGGCTAATCCAAATGCCCACCCAATTAAAACAGCAACAATAATTTCATATAAAAGTGTTTGCAGTGTACCAAGTAACGTAAAATGATTACCTTGAATGACATTCAGCAATGTCATAAATACTGCAATACACATCGCATCATTAAATAACGATTCCCCTTCCAGCTTCACCATTAAATGGTGTGGTGCTCGAATAGAACTTAGCACAGCTTTGATACCAATCGGATCCGTCGCTCCCAAGGCAGCACCCAACAAAAGTAAGATTGCGATAGGAACAGGATTGCCAATCAGCATCTGAAAACCAAATAACATGCCACCAAATAGTACTGCACACATCACTAAAGAAATGCTGGCAAGAATACTAATAGCTTTCCAATGGTTCTTTAAATCTGATATTTTAAATTTTAAAGCAGACGATGTCAGGATAAAACAAATTACACCATTGATTAAGAAATCATAAAAATCGATATGGCGCACAGCATTTTCAATATTGTGAAGATTAATCACAATAAATTGATTGCCGTTCAGTAAACTCGCTGCCCATTGCAAAACAAAGACCAAAACAGCCGAAACGATAGGAACACCAATTGCCTGAGGAAAACCTAAAATTCGTTTGTTAAATGTTGTTGTAACAATAGATAAGGCAAAAACAACTGTAAACAGCTGTAATACAAAATAACTTCCCATGAATATCCTGACCGATTTTAAATAATAAATGATTGCTGCTAAATCAAAACTGCTTCAAGACCGCATTGTGTGCAAAATATTATATGAAAAACATGTACCAAACAGCTTAAATACACAGAAAGTCACCACAAATTATGAAAGCAAAGACCAAGCAATCCCCCCAACTGTTAACCATTTCAATATTAACATAAAAGCACATAGTGGATCAGCCAGTGCCTCGCCACTGAAGGCTGCTCCACTACATAATGAACGCTTTATTTATCAAATAGATCCACTAAAAGTATCACATTGATTAATATCACCTGATTGTAACCCTTGATTAAACCATTTCATGCGCTGTGCGCTGGTGCCATGAGTAAAACTATCTGGTACAACCTGACCACGCGCTCGTTTTTGCAAGTAATCATCGCCAATCTTCTGCGCTGCATCCATCGCTTCTTCAATATCACCAGATTCCAGAAATTGAGTACGATCATTGGTATTTTTTGCCCAAACACCTGCAAAACAATCTGCCTGTAATTCCTGACGTACTGACAGTTGATTACCCTGCGCCTCGCTCAATTGCTGACGTTGTGCATAAACTTTATTTGAGATACCCAACAGATTTTGCACGTGATGACCCACCTCATGCGCAATGACATAAGCCATCGCGAAATCGCCAGCTTGATCTTGACGAGATAATTCGGTCGTATTTTTCTCTCCAGAAATACCCATTTGCTTACGCATTTCGACAAAGAAATCGGTATCTAGATAAACTGTTTTATCCGATGGACAATAAAAAGGCCCCATTGCCGACTGCCCAGTACCACAACCTGTCGCTGTCGCATTGGTATACAGTACTAATTTTGGTGCCGTATATTGTGCGCCATTTGCCTTAAAAATCTGCGACCATGTATCTTCCGTATCAGCCTGAATCGTTGCAACAAATTGTTTTGCTTCCTGCTGCTCGGCTGTTGGATTTTCTAAACCTGATACTTGGGTTCCTTGTTGTTGCGATGTAACCTGCTTCGTAGCCTGATAAGCCTGCTGTGGATCTACACCAAAAAATTTCCAAGCCACAAAGGCAACAACCAGACCAATAATACTGATACCGCCGGTTTTAACGGCACCACCACCACGACGATCTTCTAAATTTTCGCTTTCTCTACGCCCTTTCCAACGCATAATTTACCCCTTGCAATCCATTGATCTACAATTTTCTACTCACTGCAAGATCATGTTTTTTTGAAAATTCTCTGTGCAACAGTCACAATGATTACTACAATTGCGCCTGCAACAAGTCCTATCACCATATTAATCGCTGTTGGTGTCAAAGTACTGATGATTTGACCAAATGTAGGAATCACTTCAACCTGATCGACAGTATGTTCCGTGAAATGATGGATGAATGGTACAGCATGATTAATAATGCCACCGCCAACCAAAAACATGGCAATTGTGCCAACAATCGATAACCCTTTCATCAGTATTGGTGCAAATGCCAATAACAATCCACCCAATTTCTGTTTCCATGCTTCCGCTTTTTTAGACAGATATAGACCCATGTCATCTATTTTAACAATTAAAGCCACAAGACCATAAACACCTACAGTCATAACCAATGCGATTAAGCTCATCACAATAATTTTATTGGTAAGCGTTGTAGCAGCAACTGTTCCAAGCGTAATCACAACAATTTCGGCAGATAAAATAAAATCTGTCCGAATTGCACCTTTAATTTTCTCATTTTCATATGCAGTGGGATCAGCTACTGGCTTATTGGCTGAATCAGCCTCTTCAGATTGATGCTGTTTTCTATGTTGAATGGTGTGTATGACTTTTTCCACACCCTCATAACATAAAAATAAACCACCAATTACAAGTAATGGATTAATCAACCAAGGTGCAAAAACACTAATTAATAATGCTAAAGGAACCAAAATACACTTATTGGCCAATGAACCTAACGCAACTTTTCCTACCACGATTAACTCGCGGTCTGCTTTTACACCAGTCACCTGTTGCGCGTTTAAAGCAAGATCATCACCTAACACACCTGCTGTCTTTTTTGCAGCAGTTTTACTCATTAGTGCAACATCATCTAATACAGTTGCAATATCATCTAACAATAAAAGTAAGCTACTCGCCATATCATAAAACCTAAGTTGTTGTTATCTTCATTTATTGTAAAGCTATTTTAAAAATTTTCTGTAGTTTTACGCATCCAGCCAAATTTATTTCATTAAAAAAAATTTGAGATTATTTCTGACCAAAAAAAATATTTGCCGTACAATGCAAAACATCCTTTTTTCAGTAGGAGATCAAGCTCCTACCCAATAACGTCGTTAGTGGAATAAATAATGAGTAATGCTGATCAACGCCCAATTATTTTGACTGGAGATCGTCCAACAGGGCAATTACATCTTGGACACTTTGTCGGTTCTTTACGTTCACGTGTAGGATTACAAGATTCTCATCACCAACATATTTTATTGGCTGATGCTCAAGCACTTACAGATAATGCCGATAATTTTGAGAAAGTACGTCGCAATATCATTGAAGTCGCAACTGACTATTTAGCAGTTGGCATTGACCCGAGTAAAACAACAATCTGTGTGCAATCACATTTACCTGCGCTCAATGAGCTCACCATGCTATATCTCAACTTTGTCACTGTTGCCCGTTTAGAACGCAATCCAACAGTAAAAGCTGAAATTCAGCTCCGTGGTTTTGAGCGCGATATCCCTGCTGGTTTCTTATGCTATCCTGCTGCACAAGCAGCTGATATTACTGCATTTAAAGCAACAGTTGTTCCAGTGGGTGATGATCAGATTCCAATGATTGAACAAACCAACGAACTTGTACGCCGTGTCAATCGTCAGGTTGGGCATGACATTTTGCCAGAATGTAAAGTGCTGCTCTCTAATATGTCACGCCTACCCGGATTTGATGGCAAAGCTAAAATGTCTAAATCTCTGGGTAATACGATTGTCTTGAATGCGACTGATAAAGATATCAAAAAAGCGGTCAATGCAATGTATACCGACCCAAATCATTTACGCGTTGAAGATCCCGGTCAAGTTGAAGGTAACATTGTCTTTACCTATCTCGATGCATTTGACCCAAATAAAGAAGAGCTTGAAGAGCTAAAAGCACATTACCGTCGTGGTGGTTTAGGGGATGGTACTGTTAAAAAACGACTAGAAGGGATTTTAAAAGAATTAATCGCTCCAATTCGTGAACGTCGTGATGAGCTCTCAAAAGACCCTGATTACATTATGGATGTACTCAAAACAGGGACTGAGAAATGTAAAGTCATCACACAACAGACTTTAGATGAAATTAAAGATGGATTAGGCATGTTTAAATTTTAAAGTCTGTTGAAGTGACATTTTTTGTCATAATTGATTTTAATTGGACAAATTTTGTTTATTTTTACATAAAAATACACTTCTTAATCAGTAAGAAACTATTAAATTAGTTATGGTTTCAATATACTGCTTGCAATAATTTGGTGCTATTACCAAATAAAATTTTCTCATTTTACGAAGCTGTTCATTCAGTTTTTCGTTGTTATGCGCAGTGGTAACCCCAACCATTGCGCTTTTTTTATATATGCTTCATCCTTTTTCTTTAAAATTGAGTAACTTCAAGAAAATTTCTATATTTTTTGATGCGTCAAAGCTCCAACTTAAACTTGGGATTTCATCTGAATTTAAATTAATTATTACATTAATCACGTTTTTATCTAGGCATATAAAAATAAATTTCTTGTTTCTTGGTTATCAAAATTTTGTCACTTTATGACAAAATTTTGATTCCTACTTGTTCGGTATTATAGATGCCTGTCTTTTTTTAAGAGATCTAACAGCGTTTGCCCAATGTCAGCCGGACTCCGGGTATACGCAATTCCAGCTTTCTCAAATGCAGCAAACTTTTCATCAGCCGTACCTTTACCACCTGAAATAATTGCACCCGCATGCCCCATACGTTTACCCTTAGGTGCAGTCACACCTGCGATATAACCTACGACAGGTTTCGTAATTTCTGATTGAATAAATTCGGCAGCTTCCTCCTCTGCAGTACCACCAATTTCACCAATCATGATCACGGCATCTGTGTCAGGATCTTCTTCAAATAACTTGAGGGCATCAATTTGGTTCATTCCTGGAATCGGGTCACCACCAATCCCAATACATGTAGACTGACCTAAGCCAAGTGCTGTGGTTTGTGCAACAGCTTCGTAAGTTAATGTTCCTGAACGAGAGATGATACCAATACGACCCGCTTGATGAATATGTCCTGGCATAATGCCAATTTTACATTGTTCAGGTGTAATAATTCCTGGACAATTTGGTCCGATCAACCGTGTATGTTGTGCACATGTTTCTAGATAGCGTTTTGCCTTCAGCATATCCAATGTAGGAACCCCTTCCGTGATTACCACGATCAGTTGTATACCTGAATCTATAGCTTCTACAATTGAATCAAGTACATAAGGTGCTGGTACATAAATTACCGAAGCATCTGCCTGTGTTTCTCGAACAGCATCTTTCATCGTATTAAAAACGGGTAAGTCCAAGTGGGTTGTTCCACCTTTATTTGGCGTTACTCCACCCACAACTTTTGTACCATAATCTAAAGCCTGTACTGAATGAAATGTACCATTTTTACCTGTAAAACCCTGTACCAATACTTTCGTGTCTTTATCTACCAAGATACTCATTGTGTCTACTCCTTTAGCTGTTTAATGCATCCACTACTTTTTCTGCAGCATCCGCCAATCCGTTTGCTGCGATCAGTTTTAAACCTGAATCATTCAGTAACTTCGCACCTAGGTCTGCATTATTTCCTGCCAATCGAACAACAACAGGAATTTCGACACGAACTTCCTCTACCGCGGCGATAATCGCTTCTGCAATCATATCGCAACGAACGATTCCACCAAAAATGTTAATCAATACGGCTTTGACCGCTTGATCATCCAGAATGATTTTAAAGGCTTCAATCACTCGATCTTTGGTTGCACCACCGCCAACATCCAGAAAATTGGCAGGTTTTCCCCCATAAAGCTGAATAATATCCATGGTTGCCATCGCTAAACCTGCACCGTTTACCATGCAACCAATATTTCCATCTAAAGCAACATAATTTAAATCATGTTGAGATGCTTTTAACTCACGTTCATTTTCTTGGGAAATATCGCGTAGTGCCGCAATTTCAGGAATACGATACATCGCATTTGAATCGATATTAATTTTGGCATCTACACACAAAATTTCACCATCTTCACGAATCGACAATGGATTAATTTCAAACAGGGCGAAATCATTTTCAATAAAAGCACGATATGCGCCTTGTACTAGCTTGGTAAATGCCTCAATTTGTGAATCTTTTAAATGTAAAGCATAACCCAACTCTCTGACTTGGAAAGGCAATAACCCAATTAAAGGATCAATTGTGATTTTAATAATTTTTTCAGGTGTTAGTTCAGCAACTTTTTCTATTTCTACGCCCCCTTCCGTAGATGCCATAAAGACAATACGTCGCGTAGATCGATCAATGACAGCACCCAAATAGAGTTCTCGTGCTACAGGATAAACATCTTCACAGACTAAAATGCTATTCACTGGTAAACCTAGTGCATCGGTTTGGTAGGTAACCAGCTGGCTTGCTAATAATTTTTTCGAAATTTCATATGCTTCATCTTTTGATTTCGCAACTTGAACACCACCCGCCTTACCTCGACCACCTGCATGAACCTGTGCTTTTAACACTGCAAATTTAGTCGAGATTTTCTTGAATGCATTCATAGCTTCTTCAGGGGTTGTAACTAAAATTCCTTGTTGAACTGGCAAGCCATAACGTTGTAGCAATTCTTTTGCTTGATACTCATGTAGGTTCATGATTCCGTTACCTTTTATTTATAGAATATAATTTTAACTCCGTATACAACACTAAAATGAAAAAAGCTGTTGTAAATCCAATCTAGCAAATTTCAGTTCAAACTTGCAATCGATCTTATAAAAAACAATCAATTATTCTGTAGTTATTCTTTAAACGAAATAAAAAAAAGAGTGGCCTAAACCACTCTTTTCTGTTCAGTAGAACGTAAATACTTATTTACGTTTGCGTTGGATTGCATGAATTGCACGACCATCAACAGCCAAAGCAGCCTCATGCACCACTTCAGAGAAGGTAGGATGACCAAATGTCATCAATTGAAGGTCTTCAATTGAAGAAACAAACTCAAGCGCAATCATCCCTTGATGCACAATATCAGAAGCACTTGGCCCAACAACATGCATACCCAGTAAACGATCTGTTTTTGCATCAGCAACGAACTTCACAAAACCTGCAGATTCGCCAGCAGCCAAGGCACGACCATTTACAGCAAATGGGAATTGCCCTGCTTTCACTTCATGGCCTTTCTCAACAGCTTGTTCTTCGGTCAAACCGACCCAAGCAGCTTCCGGATGTGTATAGATCACACTAATAATGGTATCGTAATTCACTTGTGCAGCATGGCCGTGAATACGCTCAACTGCCATTACACCTTCTTCCATTGCTTTATGTGCAAGCATTGGACCACGAACCAAGTCACCAATTGCATAAACACCTTCAACAGATGTCGCACAGTGATCATTCACTTCAACCAAACCACGTTCAGTTAATTTAATACCAGAATCTTCTGCAAGTAGACCCTCTGCATATGCCTTACGACCTACGCATACAATCAACTTATCAAATACTTGTTCTTTGTCTTCGCCAGCTTGGTTATATTTAACAGTCACTTCACGACCATTAACTGTAGAACCTGAAACTTTCGCGCCGATACGAATATCGAGACCTTGCTTTGTTAAGATCTTTTGGTATTCTTTTGCCAAAGCTTTATCAGCAATTGGTAAGAAAGAATCAGTCGCTTCGAAAATAACGACTTCAGAACCTAAGCGACGCCATACAGATCCAAGTTCCAGACCAATCACGCCCGCACCGATTACACCTAAACGTTTAGGTACTTCTGGGAAATTCAAAGCACCTGTTGAGTCAACAATTAAGTCTTGATCTACTGGCGCAACAGGAATATTGACTGGAACAGACCCAGAAGCCAAAATGACGTATTTTGGTTCAAGAACTTGCGTTTCACCTTCATGAGGAACAAACTCAACTTTTTTCCCAGCCAGTAATTTACCCGTACCTTGTAACCATTCGATGCTATTGCCTTTCAATAACTGAGCAATACCACCCGTAAGTTGTTCTACAACTTTATCTTTACGAGCCAATAATTTAGCTAAATCAAAAGAAACTTCGCCAGTGGTAATACCATGGTCATCAAGATGATGAACGGTATCTTCATAACGGTGTGAAGAATCAAGCAATGCTTTCGATGGAATACAACCTACATTTAGGCATGTACCGCCTAAAGATGGTTTTCCGTTATGAATACGTTTTTCAATACATGCAACTTTGAAACCCAGCTGAGCCGCACGAATTGCAGCTTCATAACCACCTGGGCCACCACCAATAACAACAAGATCAAATTGCTGAGACATTTGTATCTCCAAAATTGCTCTTTCCTCTTTTCCTCAGAGGTATTCCCTCACGATTTCCATGAGGGATACGAGCAGAATAAAATTAATTAAAGATCAAGAATAAGTTTCGCAGGTTCTTCTAGTAACTCTTTGATTGTGACTAGAAATCCAACAGCTTCTTTGCCATCAATCATACGATGATCATATGATAATGCAAGATACATCATCGGAAGAATTTCTACTTGACCATTGACCGCCATTGGGCGTTCCTGGATTTTGTGCATACCCAAGATACCTGTTTGCGGTTGATTCAAAATAGGTGTAGAAAGCAACGAACCGAAAGTACCACCATTGGTAATGGTGAATGTACCACCCGACATTTCTTCAATAGTCAATTTGCCTTCACGCGCTTTCGCAGCATAAGCAGCAATACCAGATTCAACTTCCGCATAACTCATGCGATCGGTGTCACGAAGTACAGGCACAACCAAGCCACGTTCAGAAGAAACAGCTACGCCAATATCATAATAGCCATGATAAACAATATCATCGCCATCAATTGATGCATTTACAGCTGGATAGCGTTTTAATGCCTCTGTTACTGCTTTCACAAAGAAAGACATGAATCCTAGACGAGCGCCATGACGTTTTTCAAAAATGTCTTTATATTGCTTGCGCATTTCCATTACTGGCTTCATGTTCACTTCGTTAAACGTTGTTAACATTGCAGTTTGTTGGCTTGCAGCAAGTAAACGTTCAGCAACACGCTTACGAAGACGCGTCATTGGAACGCGTTTTTCGATACGTTCGCCAACAGCAACACTTAAAGGTGTTACGTTCGCAGCAGATGCAGCTGGTTTTGCTTGATGATTTGATACATCTTCTTTGGTAATACGACCACCACGACCTGTACCAGATACATCAGCAGCATTAATACCTGTTTCAGTTAAGGCTTTACGCACAGCTGGTGCTTGGTCTTGAACAGGTTGAGAACGTTCTACAACTGGTGCAGCACCTGCTTGCGTATTCGATGCAGCAACTTCTACTTTATCTTCGCTTTGCACTGCTTCCGTTGCAGCCGCACCTGATACAGCACCCTCTTCAAACTGTGCAATAACTTCATTTGAAAGAACTGTATCGCCTTCATTCTTAGTAATCGCAGTCAAGCTACCATCAGCAGGGGCAACAACTTCAAGTACCACTTTGTCAGTTTCAATATCACAAATCACTTCATCACGTGATACAGGTTCCCCAACTTTTTTGTGCCATGTAGCAATCGTTCCATCTGCTACAGACTCTGGAAATACAGGTGCCTTAATTTCGGTTGCCATTCTTTAGTCTCTCCTGATTATTCAGCATCGAACGCAAGTGCGTCTTTAATTAACTGAGCTTGTTGTTTTGCATGCAAATATGGTGAACCACATGCAGGTGCAGCAGCAGCTTCACGACCTGCAAAAGTAATATGAATTTGTTTACCCACTTTCAATACAGTTTCTAGAAGGTTTGGTGCAATAAAGTGCCAAGCGCCTTGGTTTTTCGGTTCCTCTTGACACCATACAATATCCTTCACATTTGGATATTGAGCCAATACTTCTAGAAGTCGTTGCTCTGGATATGGATAAAGTTGCTCTACACGAACAATCGCAACATTACCTAATTCCAGTTCACGGCGTTTTTCAAGTAAGTCGTAATAAACTTTACCACCACACAGCACCAGACGATTAACATCCGTGTCATTGATCTGATCAATTTCATTAATGACTGTTTGGAACTGGCCATTTGCAAGTTCATCCAAATTCGAAATTGCCAATTTATGACGCAATAAAGATTTTGGAGACATCACAATAAGTGGTTTACGAATCGGACGAACTGCTTGACGACGCAAAGCATGGAATATTTGTGCTGGCGTCGTAGGCGTAATAACCTGCATATTGTCTTCGGCACAAAGTTGTAAGTAACGCTCTAAACGCGCAGAAGAATGTTCAGGACCTTGTCCCTCAAAACCATGTGGCAATAACATGGTAAGACCACAAGCGCGTTCCCACTTCGTTTCACCAGATGCAATAAATTGATCGATGACCACTTGTGCACAGTTTGCAAAATCACCGAATTGAGCCTCCCAAACAATTAAACTGTTTGGAAGTGTCGTTGCATAACCGTATTCGAATGCAAGAACAGCTTCTTCAGAAAGCAAAGAATCCCAAAGCGCAAAACGTGGTTGATTTTCTTTGACGTGACATAACGGAATATAGACCGAACCATCTTTTTGATTATGCAATTTAGCATGACGATGGGAGAATGTACCCCGCCCCACATCTTCACCACTAATACGGACTAAATAACCTTCATCCAATAACGTCGCGTATGCCAGAGTTTCTGCCGCACCCCAGTTCAATGGTATTTCACCAGTTTGCATTTTAAGACGTTCATCAATCACTTTAGATACTTGACGCTGCATCTCAAAACCTTCAGGCAATTGACGCATGTTACGACCAATTTCTTTTAATCTTTCCAGATTAAAAGATGTATCCCAATCATCGGTATAATCAAGTCCTAAATATGGCTTCCAATTGATAAACATTTTGGTATTTGGTTCAAGTACCAACGCATTGGCAACATGATTGCCCGCTTCTAAATCAGCACGATAATCTTCGATCATTTTATCAGCAGTAGCACGATCTAAAATTTGTTCTTGCACCAATCTATCTGCATAAAGTGTACGCGTTGTCGCTTTTTTATTAATCACCTGATACATCAATGGCTGAGTTGCAGATGGCTCATCAGCTTCATTATGACCACGACGACGGTAACAGAATAAATCAATCACAACGTCCTTACGGAAAGTATGACGGAAATCGTGTGCCAACTGAGAAATAAATACAACAGCTTCAGGATCATCTCCATTGACATGGAAAATTGGAGCCTGAACCATTTTGGCAATATCAGTACAATATTCTGTAGAACGTGCATCACGGGGATCAGACGTTGTAAAACCGACTTGGTTATTGACTACAATATGAACCGTTCCACCGACCGTATAGCCACGTGTTTGTGACATCTGGAAAGTTTCCATGTTCACGCCTTGTCCAGCAAAGGCAGCATCACCATGAACAATTAACGGCAGAACATCATCGCCACCAATATCAGTACGGCGTACTTGGCGTGCACGTACCGATCCTTCAACCACAGGCCCTACGATTTCTAAATGCGACGGGTTAAATGCCAAAGCTAAATGTACTTCGCCCCCTGGTGTCATCACATTTGATGAAAAACCCTGATGATATTTAACATCGCCAGAGCCTTTTTTATGAATTGATTTACCTTCAAATTCACCAAAAAGATCCGCCGGATTTTTCCCCATAATATTGACAAGCAAGTTTAAGCGGCCACGGTGAGGCATACCAATCACAACTTCCTTGCACCCTACCGCACCTGCTCGTTGAATAATTTCATTCACCATTGGAATGAAAGACTCACCACCTTCTACACCGAAACGTTTCGCACCGACAAACTTATTACCTAAATATTTTTCAAGACCTTCAGCCGCCGTCAAGCGCTCAAGAAAATGTTTCTTTTGTTCAGGCGTAAAATTAAATTTACCTCGTGCACTCTCTAATCGCTGTTGAATCCAACGCTTTTCAACTGTATCAACAATGTGCATATATTCTGCACCAATTGAATTACAGTAAATAGCCTCTAAAGATTCAACTATTTCAGCCAAACTTGCCTGATCCTTTCCAATCTCAAGATTACTGGTATTAAAAACCGTATCTAAATCAGATTTGGTCAGGCCATGCGCACCAAGTTCCAGATCAGGAACATCTTCACGTTTAGCAAGACCTAGAGGATCGAGTTTCGCCTTTTGGTGACCACGGTTACGATATGCAGAGATAAGCTGCAAAACACCAATTTGGCGCTTTTCGTGTTCTGTGCTGACCGAACTCTGTACGACTGGTTGTACACGGTTAGAATTACGACCAAGTAATAAAAATTGTTCACGCACGGTTCCGTGTGGTTGGTCGCCTTTAGGGAATTTATCGAAATATTGACGCCAGTCTTCACTGACAGAGGATGGAGAAGTTAAGTATTGCTCGTATAGCTCTTCAATATACGCTGCACTATCACCAGAAAGTTCAGTATCAAGACGCAACGCGTCAGCAACTTCTTGCATTTGTGGACCCATTTCCTATTGCAAAAACATTACAGGCTACTCTGACAAGTAACCCATGATCAATAATACCCGATTGCTAACCATGGCATTATGCCCAATGACTCACGTCATCGGGAGCGTTATTTCGCCTGTCAAAAAAATTAAACAGGCACAATGAATTATTACGCCCATACCTGGCATCATCCTTCATCGAATATACTTAGCGCAAGCCAAGCAATTTTTTGCAAATCGTCTTAGAAAAACTAAATTTCCAATTTAGCTTTTCTAAGACGGTTAGTCCTTTAGGAAACGCTACTATTTTCTCATATTTTGAAAATTAAGTGTTATTTAACAACTTATTTTTTTCAAAATATTAGCTTGCTAAATGCTAACATGTAATCTAACGCAGCTTAATTTTTTTAGCCTATAGTTCGCATCACAAATAAAAATATAGGCAAAAGAATTTCCTCATATGGTGATGGATATACCTCGAACTTGCAATTATATTTTCAATGCAAGTAACACTCTAAATACAATAAACACATGCAAAAAGGGTGTGTATCTACGCTTAGATACACACCCTTTCACATAGATAAAATGAATTATCCTGCTTGATCAAGCAACATACTACGAATATGCCCAATCGCCTTCGTAGGATTCAGACCTTTCGGACAAACTGAAACACAGTTCATAATTCCTTTACAACGGAATAAACTGAAAGGATCGTCCAAACGGGCTAAACGCTCTTGTGTTGCACTATCACGCGAATCAATAATGAAACGATATGCGTTCAAGAGTGCAGATGGACCCAAGAATTTATCTGGATTCCACCAGAATGATGGACATGATGTTGAACAACATGCACACAAGATACATTCATACAAACCATTCAAATGCTCACGCTCTTCAGGCGTTTGTAAACGCTCTTTCGGTGGCGCAGGCTGATTATTAATCAAGAATGGATGGATTTTATTATACTGATCATAGAATTGGTTCATATCAACAACCAAATCCTTAATGATCGGCAAACCTGGCAATGGACGAATCACTATCTTTTCAGGCAAATCGTTCAAGTTTTGCAAACATGCCAAACCATTTTTACCATTAATATTCACACCATCCGAACCACAAATACCTTCACGGCAAGAACGACGGAATGTTAATGTTTCATCCTGAACTTTCAAAGCAAGTAAGGCATCAAGCAACATACGGTGCTTATCTGTCAATTCCAGCTTGAATGTTTGCATGTAGGGTGCTTTATCCTTATCAGGATCATAGCGGTAGATTTCGAATGTACGAGTACCTCTACTCATCTTTATACTCCCGATTAGAATGTACGTGGTTTAGGCTCAATCGCCTCAACAGTCAACGGTTGGTAACGCACTGGTTTGTATTCCAAACGGTTATCCGATGAATACCATAATGTATGCTTCATCCACTCATCATCACGACGACCATATGGATAGTCAGCATGATCTGGTGGTAATTCATAATCCACTACAGTATGAGCGCCACGACATTCTTTACGTGCGGCTGCAGAAATCAATGTGGCTTTAGCAACTTCATATAAATTTTCAACTTCTAAAGCTTCAACACGTGCCGTGTTAAATACCTTAGATTTGTCTTTCAAATGAATGTTGCGCACGCGTGGTTCAATTGCAAGAATTTGTTTAACTCCCTCATCAAGCAACGCCTGAGTACGGAATACACCTGCATGATCCTGCACAATATCACGAATTGCATCCGCAACATCTTGTGCATTCTCACCTTCAGCCGATTCATCCAGACGACGAACACGTGCCAAAGTATTTTCTAAAACATTGGTCGGTAAAGGTGCATAATCATCACCGTGGTGCTTGGTCACATAATCAATAATATGTTCACCCGCAGCCTTACCAAACACAACCAAATCAAGTAAAGAGTTGGTACCTAAACGGTTTGCACCGTGTACAGACACACATGAACACTCGCCAATCGCATAAAAACCTTTCACTGGTTTTGTGTAATCACGGGTGCCATTATGGGAATACTCTTTAGTTTCCTTGTTATAATTGGTTTTAAATTCACCGTCTTCAACACCAACAGGCAGCACAACCTGACCATGAATATTGGTTGGAATACCACCCATTTGATAATGGATTGTCGGTACAACAGGAATAGGTTCCTTGGTGATATCCACGTTGGCAAACTTTTTACCAATCTCAAATACAGATGGAAGGCGCTTCATAATAGTATCAGCACCCAAATGTGTCATATCCAATAAGATATAATCACCTTTAGGTCCACAACCACGACCTTCTTTAATTTCCTGATCCATCGAACGAGAAACGAAGTCACGTGGCGCCAAATCTTTTAAAGTAGGCGCGTAACGCTCCATAAATGGTTCGCCATCTTTGTTACGAAGAATAGCACCTTCACCACGACAGCCTTCAGTTAACAATACACCTGCGCCAGCCACACCTGTAGGGTGGAACTGCCAGAATTCCATATCCTGCAATGGAATACCTGCACGCGCTGCCATGCCCAAACCATCGCCTGTATTGATGTATGCATTGGTTGATGCACGGTAAGCACGACCCGCACCACCCGTAGCAAACAATGTTACTTTGGCCTGAAAGACTGCGATATTACCTGTTTCTTGATCGTAAGCTGTTACACCGAGAACATCACCTTCTTCGTTACGAATTAAATCGAGTGCGATCCATTCAACAAAGAATTGCGTGCCCATTTTTACATTACTTTGATACAACGTATGAAGTAATGCATGGCCAGTACGGTCAGCTGCTGCACAAGCACGGGGTACCGCTTTCTCACCATAGTTTGCAGAGTGACCACCAAACGGACGTTGGTAAATCGTACCATCGTTGTTACGGTCAAATGGCATACCTAAATGCTCAAGCTCATACACGACTTTTGGCGCTTCACGTGTCATGAATTCACATGCATCCTGGTCACTCAACCAGTCACCACCTTTAACAGTGTCATAAAAGTGATAGTGCCAGTTATCTTCTTGCATGTTACCAAGAGATGCACCAATACCACCCTGCGCTGCTACAGTATGAGAACGCGTTGGAAATACCTTCGTTAAAACGGCAACCTTTAGTCCAGCCTGAGCAAGCTGATAAGAAGCTCGCATCCCTGAACCACCGCCACCAACAATCACGGCATCAAAGGTAAGATTTTGAATATTTGAATAATCTTCTTTAGGGGTTACTGCGCCCATGATCTCTTCCTATCAATTCGCCCAGAAAATCTGGATTGCCCAGATTGCATATGCAAACACTGCGATAATGACCGCACTGGTTAACACAATACGCAAACCTGAAGCCGATGGACCAACATGACTTGTTGTTACATAGTCTGTAAACACTTGCCACATACCAATCCAAGCATGAACCACCAGTGCCAAAACCGACAACAATGATAAAATTTTCATTGGTGTCGTTTTCATGAATCCTGTCCATTGGTCAAAGTTAAAATCACCATGAAACAAAATCCAGCCAAAAATGACAAAGGTATAGACAGCAAGAACCACTGCACTCACGCGCTGGATAAACCAGTCGCGAGAACCTGAACCCGTTAAACCTGTAGCACTTTTCATTAGATTACAATCCATATAAATGCTGCGACAATTGCAATCGCAGATAAAACCAATGAAATTGTAGCCGCAACTCGTCCACTTTGTAGTTCTTCATTAAAACCAAGATCTGCAAGCAAATGTTTAATCCCACCAATCAGATGGTAAATTAAACCGGCCACAAAGACCCAGACAATGAAGCGTACTAAGAAATTTCCAAATATTTGTTCTTTTACATAAGTAAAGCCTTCGGGAGAAGACAATGACTTATCTAATATCCATAAAAGTACTGGAACCAACAAAAATACGATGACACCGGATAAACGGTGCAAGATTGATGCAATAGCCACGGGAGAGCGTAAGTTTACCGCTAACACCTGCCCCATGGACAAATTGACAGGTCTGTTGCTTTTCACAGCGGGCATCCTGTAAGTAAAAACTCCATCCGGAGTTTGTTAGATTAATTCGGAGGAAAGCTGGCATCGTTAGGCAATCATATGCCTAAACTTCTAAACGACATCGAATTATAGAACGCAAAGAGACAAAATTCAAACAACAGAT
>JASGGM010000010.1:0-22376 GCA_047605045.1 Acinetobacter sp.
CACATCCATGTATTGTTCTCATTATGGGACTCGGCGGTCAAATGATTCTATGGCCTGAAGCCTTTTGCCAGTCTTTGATTGAGCAAGGCTATTATGTCGTGCGTTTTGACAATCGAGATATTGGTTTATCCTCAAAACTTCCACCATCAGGCTTACAGAAGAAAAAACTATTGCTAATGATGGCACGCTTTTCCATTGGACTGACCAATCAAGGTGCGCCCTATACACTTGAAGATATGGCTGATGACGTTGCGTTAATGCTCGAGCAATTAAATATAAAAAAATGTCATGTGATTGGTGCATCGATGGGCGGTATGATTGCACAAATTTTTACAGCAAAATACCCAGACACAGTCGAAAAATTAGGTTTGCTTTTTACCAGCAACAATCAGCCCTTTTTACCACCACCCGGTCTAAAACAGCTTAAAATGTTACTGGTGGAACGCCCAGCACAAAAAGAAGAAGATATGATCAAACATAATATTCAGCTCTATCGTTTAATTGGTTCCCCCCGTTATACACGCTTTGAAGATGTCAAACAGGTTGCACAACGTGCATATAACCGAAGTTATTCACCAATGGGTGTACTTCAACAGTTTTTAGCAATATTATGTACAGGCTCAATCCAACATTGGGATAAACAGATTCACCACCCCACGTTGGTGGTACATGGCGCATGCGACAAATTACTACCACCAAAACATGGACGTGCCGTGAGTCGAGCAATTCAGGGTTCAAAATTTGAATTAATTGCTGAAATGGGGCATGATATCCCACCACACTTTATCCCTCAATTGAGTGGTTTGTTTGCACAACACTTTAAATCATAAAAGTATCGGGACACTATGGCTGCATTACCCTCTCTAAGACAGCTTTCTTATTTAGTCACACTGTCTGAAACATTGCATTTTACAGAAGCAGCACGCCGTTCTTTTGTCACCCAGTCGACACTATCTGGCGGCATTATGGAACTTGAACGTTTACTTGGCGGTGTTTTGGTTGAACGAGATCGCCAAAATGTGCGCTTAACGCCTTTAGGCGAACAAGTCGTCGCTCGAGCCCGTGTTTTGCTTGCCGATGCTCAAGATTTAATGCGACTGAGCAGAGAAATGAGCGAACCATTGACAGGTGATTTGCATCTTGGAATTATTCCAACCATTGCGCCGTTTATTTTGACGAAATTATTGGATCAAGTACATCGTCAATTACCTAAGATTCAATTGCATTTGCATGAAGCTCAAAGTGAAAAAATTGTTGAAAAACTTGAACATGGCAATTTAGACATGATCGTTTTGGCATTGCCATTCGATACGCGTGGCTTAAAAATTGCCGAGATTACCAAGGAGCAATTGGTTCTGGTTCACCATAAAGCAGATCAACAATGTATTCGTGCGACTCGTTTGGATGATCTGGATTTATCTCGTTTAATGCTGCTTGAGGAAGGACATTGTTTACGAGATCATGTTCTCAGTGCCTGCCCAATTGGCGAGAGAAAAAATGATCATCGCTTAAAAGCCAGCTCATTACCTACGTTAGTTGAAATGATCACTTCAAATTTAGGCTATACCCTATTGCCCGAAATTGCTTTGCATCGTCCAGTATTACAAAGCCATCCTGAACTACAAGTAAAGCATATTGAAGATGCACCCACACGTACCATCGCACTGGTAACACGCAAGAGTACACCTTTGCATAATGAGTTTGATGTATTAGCTAATATTTTAAAAGATATTATTCAGAATCCTTAAACTTGAATAAATATTGTAAAAAAACCGCTTATGATGAATAAGCGGTTTTTTTTATTTTAATAGTGCAATGAACGCAATAATTTTGCGTCGATAATAACAACACGCAATAAGCATAAAAAACACAAGATCCACAATAATTACTCGATATTCTATTCCCTTAAATGGCAGCATTGGATTTAAAGAAATTAATGATTGAAACACAATCAAATCCACTATAAAAACTTTTAACGCTCCCCTACCGAACTTACCAAAAAATTTCCAACTTTCAATGCTATACCATTTTTTGGGTAAAATTCTAATCATAATAGAATATGAAATTCCCATACTCACAAACATTAATGATAGCTTTCCAACATCACTAAGCTGCAATGAATGATACGTTTTTAAACTTTCCCATGAAACATTTAATAGTGCACTCAACACCATAAATATAAGAAAACAGACTATATATTTTATGATGTTAAAGAATTTATTTTTGTTGACCATTTTCTAAAAATCGCTCTCTTGCTGTTTTTTCTGCGAATTATATTGTCTTAAAAACAACTCCAGCATGATCAAAACATGAGAATAAAGACTCACTACTGTGAGAAGTAAAAAAATAATAAGTGATCGCCAAGGTACTGGCGTACCATATTTCCATTCCTCATATTTACAAATAATAAAGCCGATCGTAAAAATAATCCCCATCAACCATGCACAATATTTCATTCGTTTTAAATCTTTGAGTTTATAAAGTCCACGTGCAATTACCTCATCACGCGATTTTTGCTCAAATTTTTTAAAACTCAACCATAATGATTTAAATGCAAAAACATTTTGAAAAATTAATTTTATTACAAAAATTAAAATCAAATATTCAATTCTAAAACGCGTATCATTAACAAAATTATGATATAAGAGGTAAATCATAGTACCCCAAAATGCTACACTACTTAGCCACCCACCATAATGACTTAATTTATCTAAGGTCCTAAAATTCATAAGAATCTCCCTAAAAAAAGTACTTTAGCACAACTTATTTGAATAATTATAAATATTATTTATTGATCCTTAAATTACGAATTTTCTCAAACCTTTTTATTTACCCCCACATCTCTATTTTATTTTGTAACAACGCTATTTTAGTTATTAAACTTTGCCTGATTCTGACACGGTATACATCCATGTTTATCTCTGTATAAAAAAGGAAGCCGAAGCTTCCTTTCCCACTGCAATCACATGTTATTCATCACTTTTTGGCTGTTCTTGATCGCTAGATGCGACCGTATCAACTTCAGTACTTTCAACCACTTCTGCGCCTTCAATAACTTCAGCGTCATCAAGGAGGTCTTCATCCCCCTCGACAGCTTCAATTGAAACAACACCAACCAAGGTTTCTTCTTCACCCAAACGGATTAAACGAACACCCTGTGCATTACGCCCTGTCATTGCCACTTCTGCTGCACGCGTCCGTACTAGCGTACCACCATCAGAAATCAATAATAACTCTTTGGTTTCATCAATCGAAACTGCACCAACCAATTCACCATTACGTTCACTGGTCTTAATGGCAATCACACCTTTACCACCACGTTTTTTGGTTGGGAAGTCATTCACTGGGGTACGTTTACCATAACCATTGGCACTCGCACATAAAACTTCACCAGTCTCAGGGACAACCACCAACGAGACAATACGTGAAATCAGTGTTGAATCTGAATCTTCATTGTCATCACTTTCATCATTTTCGAGGTCTGCATCTTCTTCGCTTAAAGTATTGGTTGCGAAGCTAACACGCATACCGCGTACACCTTTGGCTGTACGACCCATGGCACGCACATCTGTTTCAGCAAATCGAATGGCTTTCCCTTCGTTCGAGAACAACATAATTTGTTGTTGACCATCGGTAATCGCTACACCAATTAAAGTGTCTTCCTCATTCAACTCAATAGCGCGTAAACCATTGGCTCGAATATTGGCAAACTGTGCGAGTTCAACACGTTTTACCGTACCTGAAGCCGTTGCCATAAAGACATAATGGTTCTCAAGGAATTCCGTTAACGGTAAAATTGCCGTCACTGTTTCATTGGTATCCAATGGCAATAGATTAATAATTGGACGACCTTTGGCACCACGAGAAGCCTGTGGTACTTCAAACACTTTTAAACGGTAGACTTTACCCACATCAGTAAAACAAAGAACAGTTGCATGGTTCGATGCCACAATCAGATGTTGAATAAAATCATCATCTTTCATTGATGTTGCAGACTTGCCACGACCACCACGGCGTTGTGCCTGATAGTCTGACAACGGTTGTGTTTTGGCATAACCTGTTTGTGATACTGTTAATACAACTTGTTCTTCTGGAATTAAATCTTCTCGGCAGAAATCTACACCAGATTCCACAATGTCTGTACGACGACCATCACCATATTGTTGCAAAATCAGCGCAAGTTCTTCACGAATCACATTCATCAATAAATTGAAATCATTTAAAATTGCAGTTAATTCAGCAATCTGACCTAAAATTTCAGTATATTCTGCATGAAGTTTATCTTGTTCCAAACCTGTCAAACGATGTAACCGTAATTCAAGAATGGCACCGACTTGAGTTGGAGAAAGACAGTATACATTGCCATTCAAACCAAATGGACGGTTTGGATCTTCACCCTCAATTTGATCTGGACGAACTGAAATTGCACCTGCTTTTTCAAGCAATGCAACCACACCTCCACCTGCCCATTCACCAGCAATTAAACGCTCACGGGCTTCAGCTGGATTTGCAGAAGTTTTAATGGTTTCAATAATTTCATCAATATTGGCTAAAGCAACCGTTAAACCTTCTAAGATATGCCCACGTTCACGTGCTTTACGCAATTCAAACATGGTACGACGTGTAACGACTTCTTGACGATGACGCACAAACGCAGCGATAATATCTTTAAGATTCATTAATTTAGGTTGTCCGTTATCCAGACACACCATATTAATACTAAATGAGTTTTGCAATTGTGTGTTCAAGAATAAGTTGTTTACCACAACCTCAGCATTCTCACCACGTTTCAAATCAATCGCAATACGCATGCCGTCTTTATCAGATTCATCACGAAGCTCTGAAATACCTTCCAGTTTTTTTTCTTTAACCAACTCAGCAATACGTTCAATCGTTTTTGCTTTATTGACTTGATAAGGAATTTCTGTAAAGACAATCGTGGTACGACCTGATTTATCATCTTCTTCAAAATGATATTTACCACGAATATGCAAACGACCTTTACCTGTACGGTATGCATCGACAATGCCCGATTTACCGTAAATAATACCGCCCGTAGGGAAATCTGGGCCTGAAATATGTTCCATCAAACCTTCAATGGAAATATTTGGATTATCGGCATATGCAAGACAGGCATTAATCACTTCTGTCATGTTATGTGGCGCCATATTGGTCGCCATACCCACAGCAATACCTGTTGTACCATTAATTAATAAATTAGGAACACGCGTTGGCAATACATCGGGAATACGTTCCGAGCCATCATAGTTATCGACCCAATCTACCGTATCTTTTTCTAAATCGGCAAGCAATTCATGAGTAAGCTTGGTCATACGGATTTCGGTATAACGCATGGCTGCTGCGCTATCACCATCGACAGAACCGAAGTTACCCTGACCATCGACTAACTGATAACGCAGACTAAAATCTTGTGCCATACGAACGATAGTTTCATAAACGGCAGAATCGCCATGCGGGTGATATTTACCAATGACATCACCAACCACACGGGCAGATTTTTTATAGGCTTTGTTGTAGTCATTACCCAATTCATGCATCGCAAAGAGTACACGGCGATGAACAGGTTTTAAACCATCTCTTACATCTGGCAATGCCCGAGATACAATTACGCTCATGGCATAATCTAAATATGAATGCTTGAGTTCGTCCTCAATGGCAATCGGTCTGATTTCCGATACGCTCATGCATACTCCTTCTTACAGATAGCGATTCTATCTGCTTATTTGTCTTAATCTTGCAAAAAACTTAGCTTGAAATGAGGGTTAAAAAAGTTTTGAGCGATCATCAAAACATCTTTTCGGCCCAAGCTAAAATCTAAAAAATATAGCCAGAAATTATAGCACAATTGCACATTCTGATGTATCTGCCCAACACGGCTTATCTGCTTATATTTGTATCGTTTATGACTATAAAACCAACAAAATAAAAAACCTCCGATACAGTCATCGGAGGTTTTAAAGCTTAATCTCAAATCAAGGTAATGAATACATTGATCTCAATGTGAGTTATTAAAGTTTCGCCACTAACTCAGGCACTACTTCATTCAGATCACCCACCAACCAATAATCTGCAACACTATTAATTGGCGCTTCTTCATCTTTATTAATCGCGACAATCACTTTAGAATCTTTCATACCCGCAAGATGCTGAATTGCGCCTGAAATACCCACAGCAACATAAAGATCTGGTGCAACGATTTTACCTGTTTGTCCAACCTGAAAATCGTTAGGAACAAAACCTGCATCCACAGCTGCACGAGATGCACCTTGTGCTGCACCTAGTTTATCTGCCAATGGATCAAGCACTTTATGGTAGTTTTCACCTGAACCCACACCACGCCCACCAGACACAACCACACGTGCCGATGTAAGCTCTGGACGTTCGAGTTTAACAATTTCTTCAGCGATGAAGCTAGATACGCCTGCATCTTTCGCTTCAGCTACAGTTTCAACACTTGCAGAGCCACCATCTGCTGCAACCGCATCAAAAGCGGTGCCTCGCACTGTAGCAACAACAATAGTTTCGTCTGATTGCACTGTAGCAATCGCATTGCCTGCATAAATTGGACGCTTAAAAGTATTGGCTGATTCAACCGCAATAACATCACTAACCATACTGACATCTAAAAGAGCCGCTACACGTGGCAAGATGTTTTTGCCCGTTGTCGTTGCTGCTGCTAAAACATGTTGGTAGTTTTTAGCGACATCTGCCACCAAAGCTGCAACGTTTTCTGCCAATTGGTTTGCGTAAACTGCATTATCAGCCAACAACACTTTACTTACACCTGCCACTTTGGCTGCTGCATCAGCAACCGCCTGTGCCCCTGATCCTGCAACCAAAATTGTAATATCTGCGCCAATTTTTTGTGCTGCAGCGACCACATTCAAGGTTACATTGTTCAATGTGTTATTGTCGTGTTCTGCAAGAACTAAAATACTCATGTTTTTATCCTTCCGTATTAGATCACTTTGGCTTCGTTTTTAAGTTTTTCAACCAATTCATCTACCGTCTTCACTTGTACGCCTGCTTTACGTTCAGCAGGTGCTTCAACTTTGATGGTTTTGAGTTTAGTGGTTGTGGTTACGCCAAAGTCCGCAGGTGTTTTGTTATCAAGCGGTTTCTTACGTGCCTTCATGATATTTGGCAATGCAGCATAACGTGGTTCATTCAAACGTAAGTCTGTCGTAATAATCGCTGGCAGTTTGAGTTCAATTGTTTGTAGGCCACCATCAATTTCACGGGTAACTTGAACTTTATCGCCCTCTACTTTCACTTCTGAAGCAAAAGTTGCTTGTCCTGCGTTTAGCAATGCAGCAAGCATTTGGCCAACTTGGTTTGAGTCATCATCAATAGCTTGTTTACCTAGCAGCACCAATTGTGGTTGTTCTTGCTCAACCACACCTTTCAGGATTTTTGCGACTTCCAGTGCACCTAAATCATCGGCCGTTTCGACCAAAATACCACGGTCTGCACCAAGTGCCAGAGAAGCACGAATTTGCTCTTGTGCCTCTTTCGGGCCAATTGAAACGACAACGATTTCTGTAATTGTTCCTTTTTCTTTTAAGCGAACTGCTTCTTCAACAGCAATTTCACAAAATGGGTTAATTGACATTTTAACATTCGTTAAATCTACACCAGTATTGTCTGGCTTTACACGTACTTTGACGTTGGCATCGACCACACGTTTAACAGCAACAAGCGCCTTCATGTATTCCTCGGCTGTATTTTCCAATGGGTATGAGAGGGAAAGTCGAGACCTTCCAAATTTGGTTACAATGCTATCTTGCAATGCCAGTAGCGTTTCGGTCAAGTCACAATTTTTGATCGGTTTAGGATTTGAGCGAAAAAACGTGAATTGATGAGTTCAATAAAATTTTACAGATCTCGATCACACAGAAGAGTGTTAATATTTATTGTTTTATATCAACAGTTTAAAATAATTAAAATAAAATACTCAAAACAGTTTACATCAGTTTTAGTCATGAATGACATCAAAAATATTTAAACCCAATGTTACAGTTTAAGTAGCTAAATTAGGGAAAATTATTAATTTTTCGCTGACTTGAGGTTATTGGCATGTCTTTTTCCCGAAACAGGCAGCTACAGCAGGGTTATTCCACCACCTGTCTCAATTTTTTTTGCAACGGTTAATGTGAAATCAACCAAGTGGCTGCAAGGGTAATCATTGTCCCTGCTGTTGCATCAAGCCATTTTTGTTTACGTTCATCGAAACCCACCTTTTGTGTGGCTTTTACAAAGATAAAGGCAAGCGCTAAGTAAACAACAAGACACAACCCAATAAAAATACAAGATAAAGTCAGGCCCTGTAATACAGCATTGCCTGTGCTATGCATAAATTGCGGCAGAATCGCAAAGTAAATCAGCATCACTTTCGGGTTTAATAAAGATGTCACAAATCCTTTTTGAATAAGATTGCCCTGCTGTGCCTGCCCAAGCTGAATTCCTTTGGACTGAAACACCGAACGAAATAAGCAAATCGCCAAATACAGTAAATACGCTACACCTAAAAATCGAATGGCATTAAAAAGCATTGGATAAGCCACAATAATTGCCGAAATTCCTAAGGCGACTAAAACTGAATGCACCAAATAACCTGAACATACACCAAATGTTGCCAACATACCCGAACGAAAATCTTTACCAATCGCCTGAGATAGTACAAATAACATATCAGGGCCTGGCGTAAGCACTAACGGAATAATAGTTAAGGCAAACAAACTTAAATCATTCATTTCGGCACTCCAACAATCACAAGCAACTACAGCAGAATTTTTTTAGTATCTAATTTTTACTATCAAATAGGCTTGCAAATATTCTATAATTTTATTTATTTTTCGAATTTTATTCTAATTTATGAAGATTTTATCCAAATTTGTTGCAGTAACATTAGATCGTATCGACAAAAACATCATTTATCATTTACAAAGTAATGGCCGTATCCAAAATAATGATCTGGCACGTCATATTGGCCTGTCTCCTTCTTCATGCTTAAGACGAGTTAAATTACTCGAAGATGCAGGGGTAATCCAAAGCTATACCACTATTGTTGATGCACAAAAAGTTGGCTTATCACTCACTTTATTTTCTAGAATTTGGTTGATTGGTCAGGATGCTGAAACCATCGATCGCTTCATTGAAGCCATGAAGGAACTGCCACAAGTAATGGAGTGCTATATTATTTTAGGTGAATGTGATGCCATGCTAAAAGTTGTAGTCCCTGATCTAGAAAGTTATCGTCAATTTCAGTCGGGTCATCTCACCAAAAAGAATGGTATCTTGAGTGTTAAAACTGACTTACCTAGCCAAATTATTAAACAAAGTTATCAATTACCGCTATAAACAGATCAATCGTTAGTCTTGATTTTTTTGTGCTCTGGGATGGGCATCATCATAGACTTTGGCCAAATGATCGAAATCAAGATGGGTATAGATTTGTGTTGTAGATAAATTACTGTGCCCAAGCATTTCCTGAATGGAACGTAAATCGCCACTTGACGATAACATATGACTAGCGAAACAATGCCGCAATAGATGTGGATGGACATCGACATGAATGCCTGCCCGTTGCGCCTGCACTTTTACGCGATTTTCAATCTGTCTGGGAGTCAATACACCACCTTTCATCGACACAAATACGGGTGAATTGGGTTCAAACAAATCTTTCCAGATTTTATAAATTTGCAACCACTGTATAAGACTTTCTTTGGCTTTGCTACCAAAGGGGACAATCCGTGTTTTATTGCCTTTCCCTGTAATTCGTAGCAGCTGGCGATTAAAATCAATATCTTTAATGCTTAAACCCTGTAATTCTGCCAACCGTAAACCACTGGAATACAGCAATTCCAACATGGCTTTATCGCGAATCCAGAGTTGTTGCTCTTGTTGTTTTTCAGGCATGGGCTGATCTAAAATTTGAAATAACATCTCGACATCCATCATGCCTGGCAATGGACGAGAAGGACGTTTAAATGTTAGATCTTCAGCAGGATTCATCGCTAAGTAATTGCTTTGCTGCGCCCATTTCATAAACTGGCGGATGGCGGTCAACTCTCGTTGCAAGCTACTCGAATTGAGATGCTGATGTTCAACACGTTTCGCCAGATATTCACGCAGGTCTGAGGCTTCGACATTGTGTAAACTTAATTTTTTATTTTGGCAAAAATTCAGGAATTGGCTCACATCCCGACGATAAGCCAATAAAGTATGGTCAGATTGATTTTGGATTTGTCGTTGTTGCAACCACATCTCAAGCAATTCAAAATCAGCAGGCAAGTTCATCATCCTTATTTAGGTTGAGTTTATACTTAAATGCAGTGTAACAAACTTATCATCATGAAATACTACCACCATAAAATAAAAACACGCTTAAAATTAAGCGTGTTTTGGATTTATCATGTTATCCATGCAATATCTATTTGAGACCATCACCCCTGAAAATAACGTAAATCCAAGCGGCCATCATATACATGTTGTGTTGGGCCAGTCATCCAGACAACCCCACCCTCTTGCCAAGCAATTTGCAACTTACCACCAGCAAGCTCAACCTCGACTTCATTCGCCAATAAACCACGGCGCATACCACTCACAGCGGCTGCACAAGCACCTGTACCACACGCCAAAGTTTCACCCACGCCACGTTCAAACACACGTAAGCGTACATGTTTTTCATCAAGAATTTGCATGAATCCTGCATTGACGCGATCAGGAAAACGTACATGTGATTCAATTTGTGGCCCAATCTTGGCAACATCGGTAGTCAATACATCTGGCACAATAGTCACCGCATGGGGATTACCCATATTCACCACATCAATTTTGATATTCAGGTGGTCAATTAACTCAAGATTGTAAAGGGGTTCCAGCTCATCGGTTTTAAACGGAATTTCATTTGGCTCAAATTTAGGGTAGCCCATATTCACACGCACCCAACCATTTGGTCCTAATTCGGGTTCAACAATTCCCGATTTGGTCTGCACTTTTAAACGCATTTTATTGGTGAGATGACGCTCATGGACAAACCGTGCAAAACAACGCACACCGTTACCACACTGCTCAACTTCCGAACCATCAGCATTGAAAATACGATATTTAAAATCAGCATTTGGAAAATCAGGCGGTTCAACAATCAGTAATTGATCAAAGCCAATACCAAAATGACGATCTGCCATCCGTTGAATCGTTAATGTATCCAAATAGGCACGTTGGCTGATCAAGTCAATCACCATAAAATCATTGCCCAAACCATGCATTTTACTGAATTCTAATAACATCTATCTTTACCCCTCAGGCAACAAACGCTCATTTTCCCACAATGATTCTATGCTTTCACGCTCGCGAATTAAATATGCCTGATCACCATCGACCATGACTTCAGCTGCACGACCACGACTGTTGTAATTAGAACTCATGGCAAAACCGTATGCTCCTGCACCAAGTACCGCCAATACATCATCCTGTTGTATCGCCAAGTCACGTTGTTTACCTAGAAAATCACCTGTTTCGCAAATGGCACCAACAACATCCCAAGTTTGCGTTGCAACACCATGTTGTGGTGCAACTTCTTGAATATCCATCCATGCTTCATACAAGGATGGACGGATTAAATCATTCATTGCAGCATCGACAATCACAAAATTACGATGATTGGTCGGCTTCAACAAATCCACTTTGGTTAACAACACCCCAGCATTGGCACTAATACTCCGCCCAGGTTCCATATAGACTTTTAAACCTAATTTTTGCAAAGCAGGCTTCATGGCATTGGCATATTCAACTACTGTTGGTGGCGTTTCATCTTTATAGGTCACGCCCAGACCACCACCGATATCGATGTGTTTAAGTTCGATTCCCATGTCTTTGATTTTTTCAATCATGACCATAACACGATCTAAAGCATCCACAAAAGGCTGTGTTTCTGTAAGTTGTGAACCAATATGACAGTCAATGCCAATCACATCCAGATGTGGCTGTTGCTGGGCATATTGATAGGTCTCATAGACTGCATCACTTGGAATACCAAATTTATTTTCTTTTAACCCTGTCGAAATATAAGGATGCGTTTTTGCATCGACATCTGGATTCACACGTAGTGAAATCGGAGCTTGCACCCCTAAACGAGCCGCAACTTTTTCAATTCGATCTAACTCGGCATACGATTCAACATTAAAACAAGCAATGCCAACATTAAGCGCTTTTTCAATATCTGCTTCCGACTTGCCCAACCCCGAAAATACAATTTTGGCAGGATCACCACCCGCAGCCAATACACGAGCTAATTCACCGCCTGTCACAATATCAAAACCAGCACCCTGTTTGGCCAACACATTTAACACCGCCAAATTTGAATTTGATTTGACTGCAAAACAAATTTGATGATCGATAAAAGAAAATGCCGCGTCCATTTCTTGAAAATGTTTTTCAAATGTCGCTTTAGAATAAACATACAATGGCGTAGAAAATTGTTGGGCAAGGTGCTGCAATGAACATTGCTCGGCGTGCAAAACCCCATCAATGCGGGTAAAACTCATGAAAAAATCCCTAATTCTAAAAAATTATTGAACGTTAGATGATGACGGTTCAGAGGCTACAGCATCTTGTTTAACTTGATTTTGTTGATCGTGATGGCGATACAACAAATATTTAGGACGTGTATCTAAATTTGGATCGGAGGGTAATTGCAACACTCCAGACTGCCCACAACCACTTAAAGGCAGTAATGTGGCTAACAAGCCCATTGCGCAAATCAACTGACGCATGATCGACATCACCATTTTATAAATTTCATGCAGTATACCGTGAACATCTCCTTCACCAAAGTATTTAGCTTCTCTTTCTTTACACAAAATAAAAACGCCCGTTAAAACGAGCGTTAAATGTGATGAAATTCAGATCATTGCTTTTTTGGCTTGAAGAAAAAGTAGCCAAGCAGCAAAATAATAAACCAGATTGGACTCACTTTTAATGCTTTAAACGTGTCTGCCTCAAGCGAGAGTACATAAATCATCCCAACAAAGAAGATAATCACCACCCAACAAGTGAACAAACCACCTGGCAACTTAAATGTCGATTTTTCATGTAATTCAGGACGCTTTTTCAAATAGTTGATATAGCTCCAAATAATCATCAGCCATACACAAATAAATAAAATCGTGGACAATGTCGTTGCCAAAGTAAACGCTTCAATTGTATTCGGCACTAAATATTGCAAAGCTGCCCCACCCAACAAACACAAAGATGAAAAATACAAAGCATTTGCAGGTACTTTACGAGAACTTAAACGACCAAACCATTTTGGCCCCTGTTCTTCACGAGAAAGACCAAACAGCATCCGTGAGGTCGAGAACACCCCACTGTTCATTGATGACATGACCGATGACAACACCACCAGATTCATAATAATCGCCGCAGCTGAAATGCCAGCCAGACTAAACAGATTCACAAATGGACTTATTTCTGGATTGATTTTATTCCATGGAGTCACTGACATCACAATCAGCAAGGCCAACACATAAAAAATGATAATTCGTATCGGAATCGAGTTAATGGCCTTTGGTAAATTACGTTCAGGGTCTTTGGTTTCCGCTGCTGTTGTACCCACCAACTCCACACCAACAAAAGCAAAAATTGCAATTTGAAAACCCGCTAAAAAACCACTCATGCCCGTTGGAAAAAATCCACCATTTGCCCAAAGATGAGTAAAGGATGCGATTTCCCCAGATGTCGATGTAAATCCAGTAAATACCATCCATAAACCTACGAGAATTAACACGACAATAGCAATAATTTTAATCAGTGCAAAATAGAATTCCATCTCTCCGAATAGTTTCACCGTGACTAAATTCAACCCCAGAATAAAGAGAATCGAAGCAACACAAATCAGTGAACCTTCGGCAGGGCTAAATGCCTGACCATCATTAAAAAACTGCAAATAATTGATAATCGCCGACAAATCAGCAATACCTAAGGTAATCCAACACAACCAGTAAGTCCAACCGACAAAGTAACCTGCCCACGGGCCAATCAAATCCGTGGCAAAATCGATGAATGATTTATACTGCAAATTGGACAATAACAACTCGCCCAAGGCTCTCATCACAAAAAAGACCATTAAACCAATGATCATATAAATAAAGAGAATGGATGGCCCTGCCAGACTAATGGTTTTACCAGATCCCATGAATAGACCTGTGCCAATCGCACCACCAATTGCGATTAGTTGTAAATGACGATTTGATAAACTTTTACTTAACTCACCAGATTCAGTGGGCGTATTTGACGAATGTTCATTCATTTTTATGATGTACTCTGAAAATGACTTTGATCAAATTAACGAAATTCCCAAAAAATGAAAAACCTTTTTGATCGATCTTCGCCTATTGTCTAATCATTTAAGCATTAATGAATATTTATTAATCTCTATTTTAGAGAAAAATTGACTTAAATCTGAGTAAAATTCTTTAGATCAGAAATTTTTGCACCATTAAATTGCAATTTTATGCACCATTTTTTAACATATTTCCTACTGGATTTTAGATTTTTGTGTTTATTAAATTAATAGTATTAATTATCAATAAATTAAAATAAAAAACAGAATTAAAAAACGCACCAAAATCAATCAAAAACACACAAATAATAAAATTATATATTTTATATTTAAATAAAATAAATGCAATACAAACTGCTTTTTTTTAACGCTGATGGCTAAAATTTACCATCACCCATTATGAATATCACAAATTAAATAAACCGCTTCTTATACTTCTCTTTAAGGATATCTATTATTCAAATACTCAAGACACCTTTAACATTGGGTACCATACCCTCATGAGGCAACATCAGTACTCAAAAAAAGCACTTTAACCTAAATTAAAGTGCTTTTGGGAAAGCATCTATGCTAGTTAGATTTTAATTTCTTTGCTTTTGGCAAGTAAAAGAAATAATAACCTATCGCTAGAATACACAACCAAATTGGACTAACAATTAATGATTTACGCGTATCTGGTTCGAGTACTAAAATACCAATTGTACCCAACAAGAAAATAATAACTGCATAGCTCATCCATACGCCACCTGGCATTTTGAAAGTCGATTTTTCATGTAATTCAGGACGAAGTTTACGGAAACGGATATAGCTCACCATAATGAGGATCCACACCGAAACGAATAGAATCACTGCAAATGTTGTGGCTAATGTAAATGCTTCAAGCGTATCTGGGACAAAGAACTGTAGTATCCCGCTACCCATAATCATGATACAAGAGAACAATAATCCATTTGTTGGAACACCTGTACTTGATAATTCACCTAATTTCTCTGGTGCTTGCTCATCTTTTGCTAAACCGTAAAGCATACGACTGGTCGAGAATATCCCACTATTCATAGATGACATCACTGATGAAAGCACAACCAAATTCATAATCACAGCAGCAGTTGGAATACCTGCTTTTAAGAATAATTCTACAAATGGACTTTTATTTGGAACCACATTATTCCATGGCACCACAGACATCACGATAAATAATGAAAGTACATAGAATAAGATAATCCGTACTGGAATTGCATTCACAGCTTTTGGCAAATTCACATGTGGATCTTTGGCTTCAGCTGCAGCTGTACCAACCAATTCTGCACCCACAAAAGCAAAAATCGCAATTTGGAAACCTGCCAAGAAGCCATCTAGACCTTTAGGGAAAATACCACCATGCGACCAAATATTGGAAATCGCAGCGACATCACCATTTGGAGAGGTGTAATGTGTGAAAATCATATAAGCACCCGCCACAATTAAGGCGATAATGGCAACAATTTTCACAATGGCAAACCAAAATTCAGTCTCACCAAATAGCTTCACGGTCAGGAAATTGAGCCCCATCAAAATCAATATACATGCAATACTGATCAGGGCTTGCCCGCCCGGTGTAAAAGTAAAACCTTCGGGTAACCAAAAACTTAAATAATTAATGATGGCTGTTAAGTCAGCAATACAGGTCAGCACCCACGCTAACCAATACGTCCACCCCACATAAAAACCTGCTTTTGGGCCAATTAAGTCATACGCCAAATCGACAAAAGATTTATAATTTAAATTAGAGAGTAATAACTCTCCCAAGGCGCGCATGATGAAAAACACCACTACACCAATGATCATATAGATCAATAGAATAGAGGGACCTGCAAGGCTAATGGTTTTACCAGAACCCATAAACAGGCCTGTTCCAATAGCACCCCCAATAGCGATCAACTGTAAATGACGGTTACTTAAATTACGTTGTAAGTCACCTGTTGCGTGATCATTGCCTGGATTAACGATAGACATATGCAAAGTTCCCTATCAAAATTTGCATGTTTAGCTAACACAATCTATGCCAAGTATTCTTTTATTCAGATCAAACGGTCTATTTTCAACCATTTCTAAGCTTTTTTTTAAAATAATGATCTCTAACGACAATTAATGTCGTTAGAGCCACGATTTCAACTTCTACTTATCCATGATGTCATTGTAAGATAGTGACCAAAGATTCCAACGGTCATTCAATGATCCATAAACACAAGTGATTCCGCATGAGCAAAGCTAAAACCGTCTACAAATGTGAACAATGTGGTGCAAATCATCCCAAATGGGCTGGGCAATGTAGTGAATGCGGTGAATGGAACAGTTTGGTTGAATCACGCATTGAACCTGCAACGACTCATCGTGCAAAAGCACAATTTTCTGGCGGTTACGCAGGACAAGCGGCTCAAGTCACGACATTGAATCAAGTTTCAATTTCTCGTGAATCACGCTTGGAAACTGGGATTAGTGAATTTGACCGTGTTTTGGGTGGGGGGCTAGTCGAAGGCTCAGTGGTGCTGATTGGCGGTGATCCTGGCATTGGAAAATCGACTATTTTATTGCAAACAGCGACCCATATGGCTAAAACGGCACAATTGTCCCCAGTCAATAAAGTAAATGATAATGCCTGTGCTGCACTTTATGTGACAGGTGAAGAATCTTTATCTCAGGTTGCTTTACGCGCACAACGCCTTGATTTACCCACAGACCAACTGAAAGTGATGGCTGAAACCTGTGTAGAACGAATTTGTGAAACTTTGGCCCAACTTCGCCCTGCGGTGGCTATTCTAGATTCAATCCAGACACTTTATACCGAAACCTTACAGTCTGCACCCGGGGGCGTATCACAAATTCGTGAATCAGCCGCATTGCTTACTCGTTTTGCAAAAAATAGTGGGACTGCACTCTTTATTGTCGGTCATGTAACCAAAGAAGGTTCATTGGCGGGGCCACGTGTATTAGAACATATGGTGGACTGTGTACTGTACTTTGAAGGTCAATCTGATTCTCGTTATCGAATGATTCGCGCTGTGAAAAACCGTTTTGGTGCAGTGAACGAGCTCGGGGTTTTTGGTATGACCGATAAGGGCTTGCGTGAGGTCGCCAATCCATCTGCCATATTCTTAAGTCGTTATGATGAAGCCATTCCTGGTTCAGTCGTCATGATTAGTCGTGAAGGTACACGGCCATTATTGGTCGAAGTACAAGCACTGGTCGACGATGCACAAGGTCAACCACGCCGCGTCGCTTTGGGGCTAGAACAAAACCGCCTGAATATGTTACTTGCCGTGATGCATCGCCATGGTGGCGTACAAACCAATGGACAAGACGTATACGTCAATATTGTCGGCGGTTTAAAGATTACCGAAACTGGTTCCGATTTGGCGGTTTTATTGGCATGTGCATCAAGTTTACGCGGAAAAGCGTTTCCGCAACAACTGGCAGTGTTTGGTGAAGTTGGCTTATCGGGTGAAATTCGCCCCGTGCCGAATGGTCAGGAACGTTTACGTGAAGCAGCTAAACATGGTTTTAAATATGTGATTTTACCACGTGGCAATGCACCACAAAAACCTATTGCAGGCGTTCAGGTCATTGCTGTTGCTCGATTACACGAAGCACTTACTGAAGCATTGCAATTAAGTGATCACTGAACTAACCACATATGAATCATATTTGAATTAAACTTGAATCAAACCCTATTGAATTGTTAAAAATTACCGCTTTGCTATTGAAATTCGTGTGAAATGACTGCATAAAGAGTAGGTGAGCTTGCTTGTTTTTGATACGAGCATCTTACTCAACACGTCATTTCTGATATATAGGAAAAATGAATGAACATTCGCCGTCGTGGCTTGGTTGCTAGCATTTTAATGGCAACTTTGGTGGTTTCACCGTTGGCAGAAGCAAAACGTGCAGGTGGTGGTAAAAGCCACGGCATGACACGTTCTGTTGCGCCAAGTCAGTCTTATCAACAACGTGCGCCTGCTGCGACTTACAACCAGTCTGCGCCTCAACAACAACGCTCTGGTTCTAATGTCGGTAAAATGGTTGCTGCTGGTGTTGCTGGTGCAGCGGTTGGTGCTGTTGCAGCCAATGCAATGGCTGATGACCGTCATTCCGCAACAGATGCGAGCAATGAACAGGCTGTTCAACAACAGAAAGAAGAAAAATCTGGCCTTCCAGGTTGGATTTGGATCGTCTTAATCGCTGGTATTGCATTTTTTGTATTCCGTCGTTTCGGTGCAAAAAAAAAATTAGCCACTAATACAGGTGCCAATCCTTATGCACCAAATAATAGTGGCCCATTTGGTCAAACACCAACAGCAACACCACGTAATGTAAACAACGATAGCACCAATATTTTTGGTCAAAATGTCGGTGGTAATCATGCTGCACCTCAGGCACCATTCAATGGTGGTGCCTATACCAACTCAAGCAATCAATTGCCTGATGGTACTGAGCCTGCTGCATTCCTGCGTATTGCTCGTCAGCGTTTTAACCATATTCAATCGATGAATACAGCAACCAACATTGAAGAAATTCGTCGTTACTTGACTCCAGATTTGTATAATTCAATGTATCAGGACATTATGGCAAATCGTGATCAAGATGTTGCTGAATTCAGCAATTTAAATGCAATGGTGGCAGATACAGCGACAGAAAATGGTCAGTATGTTGTAAGCGTACGTTTTACTGGAACAGTTTCAGAAGACTTAAATAGCCAACCACAGCCGTTCTCTGAAATTTGGCATTTTGTCAAACCTGTCAATTCTCAACAAGATTGGTTAGTTGCAGGCATTCAAGTCGAAAACTAATTTATCCTATAAAAAATCCTCGCCAAGGCGAGGATTTTTTTGTCTTCACGAATTGTTTTACTTATTACCGATTTGGTAATGGGATGAATTGAGTACTGTTATTCGCAGCTTTTCGTTCACCTACTTTAACGTTTAGTGTCAGCGTTTTATCCTTTCGTTGTATTGCCAGTTTTACTGAACTATTCGGTGCTTGCAATGCAACGTAGTTAATCAGATGTGAAGCAGTTGAAATTTTCTCACCATTCACTTCGAAAATACGGTCACCAACCTCTACCCCTGCACTGGCTGCTGGGCCATTTGCCAAAACATCTGCAACCACTACACCCTGTTTATCCGACTCCAAGCCTATCACTTGATGAGATGGAACCAGACTAATCCCCAACCACCCACGAATAACTCGACCATCTTTCAAAATAGAATTAAAGATTTGCTGACAGATTCGCGCTGGTATTGCAAAACCAATTCCAAGAGAACCACCAGATTGAGAGAAAATAGCAGTATTAATTCCAACCAAATTCCCCGCAACATCAATTAAAGCACCACCTGAGTTACCAGGATTAATGGCTGCATCCGTTTGAATAAAATCTTCATACGTATTAATACCAAGATCCGAACGGCCCGTTGCAGAAATAATGCCTTGTGTAACTGTTTGCCCCACGCCAAATGGATTACCAATCGCAAGGACAACATCTCCCACTTCATTACCACTCAACTTAAAGGGTAAGACAGGTAATTTATCTAGGTCAATTTTAATCACAGCCAAGTCAGTATCAGGATCGGTACCAATGACTTTAGCTTCAGCTCGACGACCATCATGTAATGCAACGACGATTTGATCTGCCTGCGCAATAACATGATTATTGGTAAGTATGTAGCCATCTTCACGGACAATCACACCTGACCCTAAACTATTTTCATTTTGATTGAGTTGTTCTGGCATTTTATTCCCAAAAAACTCCCGAAAAATTGGATCATTCATCAAGGCATTGTCTGCCCGATTGACTTTTTGTGTTGTAAAGATATTTACAACGGCAGGTGTTGCCACTTTTACTGCCGCACTATAAGAATCTATGCCGCCTGATCGTGCTGTATTTGTCAGGGGTTCTGCTTTTTCAACAGGCATTTGTACGCCATCCGATGCAACTGGGGCATTCGTTTTTTGGAATTTCTGCCATCCCAAAAATCCAATGATGACAAATACTAATAAGAGCCACGGCAACCATGTCAGGGTTTTACGCACGTTATTTTCCTCTTTCATATTTAAGGGATGTTGTAATTATTAAGAAGACATCCCTAATTAATTGATCACTAAGTAGTTTCTGTATTGTAAAGCCAAATACACGTTTAGAATTAAAAAGTATGCATGATTTTGTCTAGCATTCGTTAAAATAAACTTGAACTCACACAAGTTTTTTAAATTAGGAATGTTATGACAACACTCGCACAGATTACACAATGGTGTGATAACACACTTGAATCGAAAGACTTCAAGGATTATGCACCCAATGGTCTACAAATTGAAGGTAAAACAGAAGTTAAAAAAATTTTGTGTGCCGTAACCGCATCTTTAGATGCCATTGATGCGTGTATTGAACATGAAGCTGATCTGTTGTTAGTGCATCATGGCTACTTTTGGAAAGGTGAAGCCTACCCCATTGTGGGTATGCGAGGTGAACGTATCAAACGGTTAATTCAGCATGACATTTCACTTGTTGCTTATCACCTCCCCTTAGATGCTCACCCTATTTTGGGTAATAATGCCGCTATTGCTGAGCTGTTAAAGCTAAACAATGTTGAACCCCTTGATGCAAGTGAACGTCATCCCATCGGCAATATTGGTTATTTAGATCATCCAATGGATGCAACAGAATTTAAACAACGATTGGAACAAACATTTAATCAGACAATTCTACACTTACCGACATCCAGCCAAAAAATTCAAAAAATTGGTTTTTGTACGGGCGCCGCACAAGATTTTATTGCTCAAGCAGCCAACCAACACTGCGATGCTTATATTTCAGGTGAAGTCAGTGAGCGAACTTTCTATGAAGCAAAAGAATTAGGGGTTCACTATTTTGCATGTGGTCATCATGCAACCGAACGTTACGGCGTTCAGTGTTTAGGACAAGCCTTAGCGCAACAATTCAATATTGAATACGTCTTCTACGATCAACACAATCCTATTTAAGTGATATCTAAATCACTGGAATGAATTGTTATTCACTAAAAGAATGTATTAAAGTATGCCTGAGTGAAGAATATCACTCAGTAATACATCTAACTTATGTCACAAATTTTCTCTAACCCAGCAATCGCAAGGAATGAAAAATGACAACCATTACATTACCAGCACTTCCATATGCTTATGATGCTTTAGAACCACACATCACGAAAGAAACTCTGGAATTTCATCATGATAAACATCACAACACATATGTTGTGAACTTAAATAACTTAATTAAAGGAACTGATCTTGAAGGTCAAACTTTAGAGGACATTATTAAAGCAACTGCGGGTGATTCATCTAAAGCAGGTATCTTTAATAATGCCGCTCAAGTCTGGAATCACACTTTTTACTGGAACAGTTTATCTCCAAATGGCGGTGGTCAACCTACTGGCGCAATTGCTGCAAAAATTGATGCAGCTTTTGGTTCCTACGAAAAATTTGCAGAAGAATTTACCAATGCAGCAACAACTCAGTTTGGTGCAGGCTGGGCATGGTTGGTCGCAGACAAAGTAAATGGCGATCTTTCTATCGTAAAAACTTCAAATGCAGATACGCCACTGGCTCATGGTCAAGTTGCTGTATTAACCATTGATGTTTGGGAACATGCATACTATATCGACTTCCGTAATGCTCGTCCAAAATACATCTCAACTTACTTAGAACATCTTGTAAACTGGGATTATGCCAATGCAAAACTTGCTGGCGAAGCAGCAGGTGTTGAAAAATAATTTTCGATAATGAAATCGAAATTGATGTAATAAAAGGAGGTCTTTTGACCTCCTTTTTTATTACTTTTTAATCTATCTTTGTCTAATAAATCCAGTATTTGCTTACAAAAAAGGCAGTTGATACAATTTACCGATTTTAGGACTTGACCAGATTGCATTGAGTCCATAGAATGCGCATCAGATTCTCCAATAGCTCAGTCGGTAGAGCGACGGACTGTTAATCCGCAGGTCCC
>JASGGM010000011.1:0-21940 GCA_047605045.1 Acinetobacter sp.
CAACACCAGCAACACCAGCAAGCAAATTGATTGCAACTAGACATTCAACATTGTTATGGATGTTTGTTGTCCTGATTATTGGTATTTTGGTTATTCTTTGGGCATGGCGTATTGGCCCATTTGCAACGTCAATTCAACAAACGGATAACAGTTATATTAAAGGTAAAACCACCGTTTTATCTTCGCAAATTAATGGTTATATCAAAGATGTCATGGTGCAGGATTTTGACCATGTCAAAAAAGGTCAAGTCCTGATGCATATTGATGCAACCACCTACAATCAGAAAGTCAATCAGGCTGCCTCTGGTGTCGATCAAGCAAAAACTGATCTCGCAAATCAGGCCCAAACCATTGCGCAACGCAAAGCGGATATTGTCTCGGCACAGGCAAAAGTAGAGCAGGCACAAGCACAATACCATCTTTCAGTCGCACAATTTAATCGCTACCAACAACTGGGTGATAGCGGTGCAACCTCTAAAACGGAACAGGATACAGCAGCTGCTGATATGAAAAATAATCTTGCGTTGCTCGAGCAAGCCAAAGCCAATGTTTTAGTGGCACAAGAGGCACTTAAAACAGCACGAGTTGCCGAAAATGGCTTAAAAGCACAGGTGTCGAGTGCAGCAGCACAATTAGATCAGGCACAGACGACCAAAGATTACAGCGTCATTACCGCACCGATGGATGGTCAATTAGGAGAAGTCAGTCCGCGTATTGGTCAATATGTTGCCGCAGGCTCACAATTATTGTATTTAATTCCACGACAAAACTGGGTCATTGCCAATTTCAAGGAAACCCAGATTGCCAACATGAAAATTGGACAACGCGCATGGTTTACGGTCGATGCCTTAAATCATCAGAAATTTACAGGTCGTGTTGAACAAATTTCACCAGCGGCTGGATCAGAATTTAGTGTACTAAAAACAGACAATGCCACAGGCAATTTCACCAAAGTGGTACAGCGTATTGCGGTGCGTATTCGTATTGACCCGAATCAAAAAGGTTTAGAGAATTTACGACCTGGTGCATCTGTCGTGACCTCAGTCGATACCAGTCATTAATCTACGATGATACGTTCTACAATGATACGTTAGATGCCACAACAAAATTTAATTGGGGAATAGCAGACGGGGCATTACAATAGGATCGACTTGATTTTCTCAATTTTTTATCATGTTCGATCATATTGCCGAAACGATTCCCTATCAAAACATTGCGTATTCGACCGATGTTCACTTGACCATCAAACGTCTTGATTTAATTCATCCACATATTTCAGGCAATAAGTTTTATAAACTCAAAAATAATTTATCCTATGCACAACAATTGGGATGCACACACATTCTGACCTTTGGCGGTGCATATTCAAATCACATTGCTGCCACTGCCTATGCTGCACATCTATTTGGTTTCCAAAGCATCGGCATTATTCGTGGCGATGAACTGGCACATCAACCTTTAAACCCAACCTTACAACAGGCACAACAATACGGCATGCAGCTGCAATTTGTGACGCGTGCTGACTACCGAAAGCGTCATGATGCTGAATACTTACACTACCTGCAAAACCAATGGTCAAACTGTTACATCATTCCCGAGGGTGGCAGCAATGCATTGGCAATTCAGGGTTGCCAAGACATTTTAAGCAATGCTGATCTACAAAATTTTGATGTGATTTGTTGTGCAGTCGGTACGGGCGGCACAATATCGGGGTTAATTGAACGCAGTACAGTACAACAACACGTGTTGGGATTTTCCGCATTAAAAGGCGATTTTTTACAAGATGAGATTCGACAATGGACAGATAAATCGAATTGGTCTCTCACTGATGCGTATTGTGGGGGTGGATATGCCAAGACTTCAGCTGAATTATTAAATTTTATTGAAAATTTCCAACGGGATTATGCCATTCCATTAGAACCCATTTATACAGGAAAAATGATGATGGGAATTTTTGACTTGATTCAACAAGGTTATTTTTCCAAACATACCCGTATTTTAGCGATTCATTCGGGTGGGTTGCAGGGTTGGAATCAATCAATATAACTGCTTCAAAAGGTTAAGACAGTTAAAATAGCAACGTGATTGCTGAAATTTCGCAAACTCACTTTTATAATTTTAACAATATGTTAGATAAAGCATCATGATTTAACCAATGAACGCCCTCCCACCCCAAGGATTGTGCAGCGATAATATTTGGCACAGTGTCATCAATCAAAAGTAACTGTTCTGGTAAAAAACCTGAAAGACCTTCTACTTTCTTGAAAAAGGAAATATCTGGTTTTCGACAACCTAAGGCTGCGGAATAGTAAATATCATCAAAATATTGATCTAAATTCAAATGTTCAATTAAATAGGCTATTCGATTATGTTCTTGATTGGTTGCCAGATAAATCTGGACAAATAAAACATAACATTCCAACTTGCATGTTAAACTACCGCCCTTTTCTTCCGACCCTTTAGAAACGAGCAAACTTATGTCTATTTCCCATGTCGATGTCATTGTTCTTGGTGCAGGTGCATCTGGATTAATGCTTGCCGCCCATGCAGGCAAACGAGGACGCTCGGTGTTGATCTTAGAAAAGGCCAATAAAGTCGGCAAGAAAATTTTGATGTCGGGTGGTGGAAAATGTAACTTTACCAATCTCTATGTCGAGCCAGACCACTATATTTCCCACAATCGCCATTTTGTAATTTCCGCCCTGTCTCGCTATAGCAACTGGGATTTTATTGGGCAAGTATGTGATTACAACATTGCCTATGAAGAACGTAAACACGGCCAATTGTTTACTTTAAATGGATCAAAAGACATCCTGAACATGCTGCTCACCGAATGTAATCAAACGCAGAACGTGACTATTCAAACGCAGTGTGACGTACAAAAAGTGACGGCTTTAACACACGGTGGATTTCAGCTTCAGAGCAATCAGGGCACGTTCCAATGTGAGTCTTTAGTGGTTGCAACAGGAGGCTTGTCCATTCCAACCCTAGGCGGTTCAGGCTTTGGCTATGAACTGGCGCAACAATTTGGACATCATGTTTATCCCACTCGGGCAGGTTTAGTACCATTTACCTTTTCCGATCACTTTAAAGAAGTGACCGCCCGTTTAAGTGGCAATGCGCTTGATGTGAGCTTAAGTAACCATCGACATCAATTCAATGAAGCGTTACTGTTTACCCATCGTGGTTTAAGTGGGCCAAGTTCTTTACAACTTTCCAATTATTGGCAAAGTGGTGAAGATATTCAGATTAACTTTTTCCCAACTCAAGACATACTGGCTTTCTTTAAAGAGAAAAAACAATCACAGCCCAAAGTATTATTACGCACGTTATTAAATAGCTTCACCACAAAGAGTATTGTACAGGAGTTACAACAACTCGTTTGGTCGGTACACAGCGAAACAGCGATTGGCAATATCAGCGATACTCAACTGGAACATATTGCTGAACAATTGCATGGCTTTCGTGTAAAACCATCTGGTACTGAGGGTTATCGCACGGCGGAAGTGACTTTAGGGGGTGTAGATACCACAGAGGTATCCTCAAAAACAATGGAAAGCCAAAAACAAAAAGGTTTGTTTTTAATTGGTGAAGTATTGGATGTCACTGGGCATCTAGGCGGATATAACTTCCAATGGGCATGGTCATCCGCCTATGCGGCCAGTCAATTTGTATAACTTACAGCCCATCCCATCATTTATTTTAAGTCTTTCGACCCTGTATCCAAGGTTGCTTCAGTGGTAGATGTGTCAGGGTTACTGTCTTCAGGTTTTTGAGTCGTTTGTTCTGGTTCAGGTAAGTAAGCTACAGGTGCCCGCTTTGGTTTAAAGATTGCACGGTATGCTTTATACAAGACGCCGACAGTAATTCCTGCAATAGCGAGGGGTGCAAGATAATTACTTGGTTTTTTGGCATTTTTACTCATCATTATTCTCCATTTTTTAGTAAAATTGACTCTAAAATAATATCCGACCACCTGAAGTGATCGGATATTTGAGTGTAACACGCAATTAATCATTAACCATTGGGATTTTCATTTTTAGGATCATATGGGTTAATTGTAGACCCCACATCTTTAGGTGGATTATTCAGCGTAGGCTCAGGAGAATTTACATCCTTAGGCGGATTATCCACTTTCGGCTCAGATGGTTGCGTTGTAGAACTTACACCTGTCGACGGGTTGTCCACTTTTGGCTCAGACTTGGTTGTAGAAATCACACCTGTCGTCGGATGATCCACTTTAGGATCAGCTGGGTTGACGATAGAACTACCACTTGTAGATGGCGTTATGTTTGAATCAATACCAGACGTCGTTACATGGGTTGGCGTAACAGGATCCGATGTTGTAGACGATGTTTTGTAAGCTTCCGGATTCGGTTTATCCCCCTCCGCTTTGGCTTTTTCAAGTAAATCGGTCAACAACGTTTCTGCAGGTTGTCGTCCACCTAAACCAAATGCCAGTGCAAATGCCACAGCGACTGCGCCCAGAGTCAAGCCAAATGCCAAGTTTACAATCGAGTCGGCAATACCCATTGCACGTAAGCCAAGCGCAAGTACCAAGCCAATAATCAGAATTCGAACAAGACTACCTAACCAGCGTGCGCTGTTTTTCTCGCCACGTTGCACCACATTGGCAACAACATTTGCAAGCCAGAAACCAATGACCAAAATCACAGCACCCAATAAGATGTTTGCACCAAACTGAATAAATATCGTAATCAAGTCACTGATTTGAGTGAAACCAATACGATTTGCTGCTTCTGACACAGCAAACAATAAGGTGAAGAATACAATTAATCCACCCACAGCACTCGAAATACGTGTTTGACCTAAGAAGCGTTGGATATCCAGTTTAGCAGGAATGTCATCTACGCCTGTGCCTGCAATTAATTCAGCAACTAAACGTCCTACAAAACGAGAAACAACGTAAGCAATAATCAAAATTAATGCAGCAGCAATAATGTTCGGGATTGCATTCAGAATTTCATTTAACATTGATGTTGCAGGTTGTGAAATACTGTCAATACCCAAGGCATCAAACGCAACAATCAGTGTGGTAATAAAAATAATGGCAAAGACAAATGTTCCCAGCAGTCTGCCCACATTGGAACTTTTAAACAAACCAATTTTTTCAACTTGTGCCTGCAAGCCAACGCTATTCACCAGACCTTCAACAATGCCTCGCACAATTTTGGCAAGAATATAGCCTACAAATAAAATCACGCCTGCAATAAAGATATGTGGCAGATATGAAATCACGTCATTTAGCATATTCTGAACGGGTAACAGTAAACCGCTTAAACCCAATATAGACAGAACAATTGGCAAGAACAACAGTAGAATCAACCAGTAAGCGATATCTGCAATATTTTCACTAATCGGACTAACACCGACCTCACTACTGAGTTTTTCATCTATTTGTGTTTTAGCCAATCCGCGACTTAAAGCCGTGCGTACCAATTTTGCAACAATCCAGCCAATAAACCCGATGACAAATGCAGAAATAATATTCGGCACAAACACCAGAACCTGACTGATCATGGCACTAAAAGGCCCACTGACACTATTGATATTGAGAACATTGAGTGCAGCAATTAACGCAATTGTCAGGACAAACCAAAAAACGAATCTAGATATAATTTTTTCGTAATCAGGTGTATGCCCTGTCGCTGTACTCAAATATTGATTGGTTTTTATGACAGCTAATAACTTTTTCGCTGCTGCTGCGACAACAAGTGCAATAATCCATCCGACAATAAATATGAGGATAGCGGCGAAAATTGGCTGGAATTGATCCCAGTAATACTGGAAACCGCCCCCAGCAAAACCTTGGTAAGTATCATGATTCATTTAACTGCCCTCTTTTTTTATGAAATAATCGATGGTTTTAAATTCAATAACGCTGGGATTTATCGCCCAGTTATTTGCAAACAGTTCACCTTTACATCACGTAAAAGGTTTAATTTTTATCTATGAGCAAAGTTGAACCCCGTCAACACCTGTTGGCAGGGGGAACAACTTAAACGGGTTGACTATGTATGAGCATATAAATGCCAACAGCCACTAAAAACACAACAATCAAGATAAAAATATAACGTGGAATACGCTTTTTCTCAGCTTGTTGTTTTGCATCGGATGAGTGTTCTGAATAATTCGCCATATCCTGCCCCTCCATGTTATCTGCCATATTTGGCTATTTTTTATCCTAGCATTGTTTTTTGTAGTCTTGTGTGACAAAGCATGGATTTAACGTATTCAATGTTTCTGAGTTGTACTTAAAAATGCGCTATACTATGTGCCTGTTTTTTGAATCAATCAAAATATGACCTACCAAACTGAAGCCGTTACGCTCGATTTAGATAGTGATGTAACACACCAATGTTTTTTACATCACACGCGCGATAATCATTTGATTGGTATTATTGAGTTTAATAAACCGAGTTATTTGCTGCGCTGGCAAGATTTGGAGTATTTCCGACGTCGCACGGAAGAATTTGTTTTAATGCCTTATCCAGATTTAATCAGTGCCATCATTATTGACATCCGTCTTATCAAGGATTTTTTAGATCAGGAAACGCCAATTATTCCGTGGCGGATGATCGATGAAGATTGTCTGATTCGTTTGGTGGTCCCGACAGACCGTGTGGAACATTATGCAGGCGTTTTTGAACCAACTTGGTTAAGCACTGATGTCGATTCAGCCATTGCTGAAATTCGTGAGTTTATGGATATGTTTGTACATTAAAAACATATCCATCGTTTCGTCATCTCTCGTTTATTGCCTCTGCTATTCAAGCTTGTTATTACCAATAATTTTCGACAGCAATATTTCCCACACCCCGTCTATTCATGCTTAAACCACGCTGTTTCAGCGCCTCTTTGGTGTCTTCCACCATTTGTGGATTACCGCAAAGCATCACATGACTGGTTTCAGGATTCAATCTCTGCTCCGCAATTTGCTCTAAGCGACCATTTAAAATTAATGTAGGTAAACGCTCATTCAATACCGCTTGGGTATCTCGAGTAATGACAGGAATAAATTTAAACCCCGAATGCCCTTCACCAAATGTTTCTGCCAGTGTCTGAATGCGGTCGACATAGGCCAATTCGGCTTGTGTACGAACACTATAGACCAAATATATGTTTTGATAATTTTGCCAAGTTTCGAAATCTTGTAGCATCGATAAAAAAGGGGCAAGTCCTGTACCTGTTGCCAACAACCATAAATCTTGCGGTGCAGGTTGCTGATATCGTGCCAAGGTTAAATAACCATACGGTATTTTCTCAAGATAAATCTCATCATTCACCTTCATGTGTTGCAAACGGGAGGTAAATGCACCATCAGGTACAACAATGGAAAAAAATTCCAGTGTTTCATCAAACGGCGATGACACCACCGAATATGCACGAACAATCAGCTCATTATCGACTTTCAAACCAATACGAGCAAACTGCCCTGCTGTAAACTTAAAATGTGCAGGGCGCGTTAAGGTAAAACTGAATAAATTGTCTGCCCAACGCTGAATTGACAATACTTTTTCGACTGTAAATTTTTCAGAAGTCATGTTTTCAAGATGCAAGATTTCGTGCTCTCATGTTAGCATGACAAACGAGAAAATGAATACTTAACAAAATTAAGGCGATTAATATGCGCATGACTTTACGCCAGTTGGCTGTTTTTGTTGCGGTGGCACAAGAAGGCACCGTTACAAAAGCCAGCGATGCGGTAAGATTAACCCAGAGTGCTGCAAGTATGGCACTTGCCGACTTAGAGGATGGCTTAGGTGCACCCTTGTTTGACCGACTGGGGAAACGGCTACAACTCAATGATTTAGGACGTTTTTTACTTCCTCAAGCGCTTGAAATATTGGGGCGATGTGAAGCATTTGAACAAGTCGCAAAAGGTGAATTACAGAGTATTGACTTGCGTTTAGGTGCAACACTCACCATCAGTGACTATTTAATGCCAGACTTAATGGCTGGGTTCTTACAATCGCAACCGCAAGCATATTTGCAGCTACAAGTCGGCAATACACGACAAATTATTGAGGCTGTAAGTCAATTCCAGCTCGATCTGGCACTTATTGAAGGGTCTTGCCATATTCCTCAATTACAAAGTATCCATTGGCGAGATGATGAACTCGCCGTTTGTTGTTCACCACAACATCCGTTGGCACAACTACAACGCCCATTAACCCCACAAGATTTTGATCAGGTGGAATGGATATTACGTGAAGAAGGTTCAGGAACGCGTGAAGTTTTCGACAATGCGATTGTGAAGGATTTAGACGATGCACATATCCGTTTAACACTGGGTCATAACGAAGCCATTCTTAAAATTATTTCAGGTGGATTAGGTGTTTCTTGTATTTCTAAACTGGCTTTATTGCCAATGCTGAATACAGGTCAACTGGTTATTCTTGATACACCATTCTGGGAGCTCAAACGCCCATTATATATGTTGGTACACCGCCATAAATATCAGGGGCCTGGTTTAAAAGCATTTATGAAGTTTTGCGCCGAGCAGGTCTAAGTCTAGATGCCAATAAAAAAGGAAGCTAAAATCTAGCTTCCTCTTCTACAATAATAATGCAGTAACAACCACATTAGAAATTGAAGGTTACCCCAGCAGTATAGGTACGACCTTCACCAATAATGGCATAATTATTTGAGAAAACACCAGACCAATATTTTTTATTCGCAACATTATCGACACTCAAACGTAAAGTCGTATCGATACCACTAATTCGAGTCACATATTTTGCACCCAAATCGACAAGCGTATAATCTGGTAATTTAATTGTGTTGGCTTGATTGACATACTGCTTACCAACATAAGTGGTATGAGTATTCACACTTAAACCTTCAATCAATGGAATATCATACGTGAGCGTTGCACCAGCGGTAAAATCTGGAACACCGATAACCGTATTGCCTTGAACCGTTGCATTTTTGGTGTATTTTGCATCAATATAGGCAAGGCTTCCCAAAATACTTAAATCATCCGTCAGATTACCTGTAAACACCCATTCCACACCACGGGAACGTTGTTGACCATTTTGTGTTAAGTACGTACCACCTGTTCGTGTTTCAGCTATACTGGCAGCTTTTTCAATTTGATAGACGGCCAAAGTATTCAACCAAGAACCTTGCTGATATTTTGCCCCCACTTCATATTGTGTGGTTTTATAAGGTTTTAAATTTTCGCCACTGTTGGCATAAGTCGAACTAACGGTATCCCCTTGCGTTAATCCTTCAACATAGCTGGTATAAACGGAGAAATTATCACCCCACGGTTTAAATACAATCGCAGCACTTGGCGATACGCGATGGTCATCATACCATGCACCAGTCAAATGATTTTTGATATTCATTGCTTGATAACGTGCACCTAAAATTACTTGCAACTTATCATCAAATACTGAGATTTGATCCGTTAATGCATAACTGATAAAGGTGTTATTATCATAAGGGTAAATAACTGGATATGTCGAAGCAGCGGCAGTTGTGTTCGGTGTATAAATATCTGTCAGGTACAATGCAGATGACGAACCTGTTGTTTTATATTGCTGCGTTTCTTGTTTCAAATAATCTATACGTAAGCCAATCGTATGTTGAACTGCCCCTGTATGAATAATCCCTTCAAGTCCAGTATTAACAGTTAAATCTGTTTCCGTTTGCGGCTGATTATAATATTGCGTGTAATATTTTCCACTTGTGGTTGAATAATTCACCCGCGTACCAAACATTTGTCCAGAATGTGATTTTTCTGCATAGCCTATACCCGCATAGGCTTTAAAATCAGGGGTAAATTTATATTCACCACTTAGACCAACATAGTTACTTTTAATATGTCCCACTAAATACGGAAGGTAATTTGTATCCCCTGCTGGTGCTGTGGGTACTTTTTGATTGGCATACGCTGCCAAAGAAACCATGACAGGCGATCCACCCTTACGATCCTGCTTAATTGAGAATGCATCAAAATTAATTTTTAATTTATCAGTCGTGTAATCTAAAGCAATAATACCGCTGACATTGGTATCTTGCATACCATCAATAACATGCTCACCTGTACCATAATAAGCACTCGTGCGAACACCAAACTCCTTGTTTACACCAAAACGACGAGCCACATCAAAGCCAGATTTATAGTAACCGCCTTTTTCAATGGTTGCAGAAACCTCTGTTAAATCTTTGGTAGCGCGCTTGGTATTTGCATTCACTTTCCCACCGACACCACCGACTGGTGACATCCCCGAAATCAGTGCATTAGGCCCTTTAATCACCGTCACTGAATCCAAAATATCCGTAGGTGTATTACCAAATGGCTGCATACCATACTGACCATTTAAGGCAATTTCATCATGATTGACATCAAAACCACGAATGTTCAGGTTTTCCATCATATGCCCAGCATTGGTGGTTGCCCGAATACTTGGATCATTTTTTAATACTTCTGCAACCGTTGTCGCTTGCTGGTCTTTAATCCCTTCCTGGGTATAAGTTAAAATTGAAAATGGTGTATCTACTAATGATTTTTCCCCTAAAACCCCTAAATCAGATTTTTTTGCAATCCGCCCCTCATCATAACTTTGCAACACCAAAGTCGGTAGAACCAAAGCATCATCCTCAGCTGCGAATGCAAAAACTGGTAACGCCATTAAAGACAAAAACAGCATATTTTTTTTCATTGTACGACCCCTGCTAAAAATTGTGGCTATTATATAAGATATAAAATTTATTGAGAACAATAATTATTATGAATATAAGTTTTATTCAATCTTATATTTATTTTATTTTTAGATATTAATTATCTACATATAATTCTTAAATTTATATTAAAAAAACCGTTTTATGCATTTATAGCAATAAAACGGTTATTATGGAGACTATAAATAAATATATGGTATTTTCTGTATTTTTATTATTCTCATTTTCTTCTTATTTAATCTTTTTGCACACTACCAAAGATTTTATCACCAGCATCGCCTAAGCCTGGAACAATATACCCCTGCGCATTTAGTCCTTCATCTATTGAAGCAGTATAAATTTCAACTTCAGGATGCAATTCCTGAACTTTTTGAATCCCTTCAGGTGCTGCGACTAAAATCATCACACGAATGTCTTTACATCCACTCGCCTTAAGTACATCAATGGCGGCAACTAAAGAACTTCCTGTTGCCAACATCGGGTCAATGATCATGGCAATACGGTTAGCAACATCGGGTACCAACTTTTTATAATAGGTACGTGCCTGTAAGGTTTCCTCATCGCGTTCTAGACCCAGTACACTGACTTTGGCACTTGGAATTAAACTAAGAACCCCATCCAACATGCCAATACCAGCACGAAGAATCGGAACAATGGTTATTTTTTTACCAGCGATACGCTGAGTGGTCACTTTACCTGCCCAGCCATTAATTTCATGATCGACCACAGACAAGTCCTTAGTCGCTTCATAGGTCAGCAACATGGTGACTTCTTGAGCCAATTCACGAAAATTTTTAGTACTAATATCCGCACGACGTAATAAGCCTAATTTGTGGCGAATAAGTGGATGGCGAATTTCCTGGATAGGCATGGGAGAACACCCGATTGTTTAAATGGTTGCGGTATTATATCGCTTTTTTAACCAAAATTAAAAAGCCCTCTCTTGGAGGGCTCATTTATTTGCTATAAATGGTAATTTAGTGACCAAATAGCATATTTTGAATCGGTGCAAGGACTTGTGAAGCTGCCGAGACCTTAATAAATGGGTCTGGATACACACCAATAAAGATCACCAGTAAAGCAGCCAGCAACACCATAATACCACCCGCTTTTTGCCCCCAATTCCCTTGAGCATCAATACGTGGATGATCAGGCGGTGTCAGGTAAAGTACGATCATGACACGTAAATAATAGTATAAACCGATACCACTACCCACAATAATCATCGCAGCCAAGAACCAGTGCCCTGCTTCAACTGCCGCTTTAATGACCATAAATTTACCAATAAAGCCTGCTGTCAGCGGAATACCAGCCAAAGACAATAGCATGATGGTTAAAGTTGCAGTCAATACTGGACGACGCCAGAACAGACCACGATAATCCGCTACACTTTCTGCTTCATCGCTATTGTTGTAAGCACTCGACATCAATGTAACAACACCAAAAGCACCGATTGTAGTGAGTGTATAAGTAATCATATACATGTTCACACTGTCGAGGCTAAAGTAGTTTTTACTAATCAGTGCAATCAGTAAATAACCAAAATGTGCAATCGATGAATAAGCCAATACGCGTTTCAAGTTAACTTGGCGAACTGCCAGCAAGTTACCTGCAAGAATCGACAAGACCGCAATTACACCCAATACCACAGTAATCGATGGGATCAGTACGCCTGCAGCAAGTACATAACGGACAAATAAACCGATAGTCGCGACTTTCGCAGCTGTTGCCAGGAAAGTTGCCAATGGTGCAGGTGCACCTTGATACACATCGGGTGTCCATTTGTGAAATGGTGCAAGCGATAATTTAAAGGCAACAGCAAAGATAATGAGCGCAATGCCCAAGATCACCATTGGATTACCTGCTTGAATCGATTGCAATAACGGCACAAAGCCTGTGTAGAACGACAATGTTCCTGTATAAGCATAAATATAAGCCATCCCCATCAACAACATTGCAGACGCCGTTGCCGATAAAATCAGATATTTCATACCTGATTCAAGCGATTTACTACGCTCATGGGTATATGCCAATAGACCATATACAGGCACTGACATTAATTCTAAGCTAACAAAGAATGATGCATAATGTGAACTTGCCACCATTAACAATGCACCAACCACAGACAACAGCATGAGAATATAAAGTTCTTCACGGTTGTCTTTATAGCTATCGATGTATGCATGTGACAAGGTACAGCAAGCCAATGCTGCAATCAAAATCATTAATTGATACAACAATGTGAATGGATCAATCACAAACAAGCCTGCAATTTGGGCTGGTTTGAATTGTCCACCAAACAACGTTAAAAATACGTAAATGGCGGCAAGATTAAGACCAATAACAGAAGCAGTCGCAATCAGTTGATGGTTGCGTTTGATCGCAGTCAGGATCATCACCACCACAACAGTCAATGACACGATAATGGCAGGTGCTAATGGTAAAAGATCTGAAAATTGAAGTGTGAAGTTCATGATTATTGGATCTCCACCTGATCAAGTTGATTAACCGCCTGCTGCATCAAATCTACACCATGTTCTACAGGAATATAGCTATTCGCCAACCACTGCATACTCGCATGCGAAATATCGAGGAATGTTTGTGGATATACACCTAGCCATAACAAACCTATCGCACAAATCATCAATAATCCAATTTCTCGTGCAGAGAGATCTTTCAGAGGTTGTGTATAGTGTTGTTTCTGTTCTTCGTTTGGGGTGCCAAACAATGCACGGTGAATCAGAATTAAACCGTACAAACCTGCAACCACCAAACTAGCCGCTGCAATAATCGTAAAGGCTGGGTATTTGTCGAATGCGCCCATCAAAATGAGGAATTCACCAATAAAGTTACCCAAACCTGGAATGCCGACCAAAGCTGCAACAAAGAACATTAGGAAGAATGGAAGATAGCGGAATTGACCACGAATCCCACCCATTAAACGCATATCGCGGGTATGTAGGCGTTCATAAATTTGACCACACATAATGAACAATGCTGCAGATGCCAAACCATGCGCCAGCATCATGATCATCAAACCTTGGTAGGTCAAAATGTTACCCGCATAAATAGCAAGAAGCACAAAGCCCATGTGTGAAATCGAACTATACGCCAACAAGCGTTTCATATCGGTTTGCTGATATGCACACCACGCACCGTAGAACACCCCAATCAAACCCAAGATGATTGCAATATCTGCAAATTGTGCCGATGCTGCTGGGAAAAATGGAATCACAAAACGCAATAAACCATAAGCTGCAGTTTTAATCAAAATCCCGGCTAAATCGACGGAACCTGCTGTTGGTGCCTGTGCGTGTGCATCTGGCAACCAGCCATGTAATGGAAATACAGGGAGTTTGACTGCAAAACCGATAAACAAGCAGATCATGAAGCCATACGCAAAGTGTGGTGGCAAGTGATGCGCAACTTCCAAGAGGAAGTTATAGTCAAAACTCACAACCCCATTGGTCATGATGTATCCCCAAACCACTAGTCCGAGAATACCAATTAACATAATCAAGCCTGAAACTTGGGTATAAATGAAGAATTTGGTTGCCGCGTAAACACGTGAGCGTCCATTCGAGCCTTTATGTCCCCACAGTGCAATCAGGAAGTAGATTGGCACTAACATCATCTCCCAGAAGAAGAAGAACAGGAACAAATCGATGGCAAGAAATACACCAATGACCCCACCTAAACTCCATAATAGGTTTAGATGGAAGAAACCAACATTTTTCTGAATTTCACCCCAAGAACATCCTACTGCAAGGATACCGAGTAACGCAGTCAGTGCGACCATCATTAACGATAAACCATCCACCGCGAAATGGATGCTAATACCCAGTGAATCAATCCATGGCAAGAAGAAGTGTGATGCAAACTCAGGTGCTTTAGCACCCATTTCAAAATGGTAGTTGCCTTGACTCCACAGTTGTAAAGTCAATAATAAAGTGATGATCATGCCAACCAGGGCAATCCATCGTGGTAAATGCTGATCGACTTTATCTGCCAACCAACATAAGAAACCTGCAATAAACGGTATTAACACCAACGCGGGTAAAATTAAATTGTTTTCCATTTTATTTCCCCACGACTTGAATCACGATCAGGATCATCAGCAGTAGCACAATACCCAAAGACATACTCGATGCATATTCGCGTACCGAACCTGTTTGGCGTGAGCTTGTGAAACTGTTACCACCTTTGACCAAAGCAGGTAGAATTAACCACAGTCCATCAATTGGATCACGGCCTAGAAGTTTCGCAATGAACAAATAAGGTTGTACAAAAATAAGGTTATATAAGGCATCAAAACCAAATGCATTACGCCAGATATTGGCAATTCCTGCACCCAATGCGGTTTGTGCAAATGCTTTCACTGCACCATAAGCAAAAGCAAATAATACAATACCCACCACTAAGCCACCCAAGGCAATACCAACTGCCGTATGTTCAGCACCGTGTACCAATGCTTCAACGTGTTCGGGTACTTCAAAGACTGGCACTTTGGCAGCTGTCAAAATATGTTCGACAGGTGCTTTCAGTAAGGCACCCACAGCTGTTGAGAGAACCAATAAAATTGCCAGTGGTCCCCAATAGGTCACACCTTTAATTTCATGTGCATGGGTTTTCTCTTCACCAAAGAAGACTACCCAAATTAAACGGAAGGTATAAATTGAGGTCAGGAATGCACCTGCAACACCTGCCCAATATAAGCAGTTGTAAAGTGGGAGATTGGCTAAAACACCATGTGCATAGACTTCACCCAAGATCGCATCTTTCGAGAAGAAGCCGACGGTGAGGAATGGGATAGCAGCTAATGCGCCACCACCGACCACAAAACAGGCAAATACAAATGGAATTTTTTTCCAGAGTCCACCCATTTTGAAGATATTTTGTTCATGATGACATGCCAGAATCACTGCACCTGAAGACAAGAACAATAAAGCCTTAAAGAATGCATGTGCCAACATGTGGAATAAACCAGCTTGATACGCTTCTGCACCCACGGCCATAAACATATAGCCGAGCTGACTCATGGTCGAGTACGCCAGAATACGTTTGATATCGGTTTGTACCAAAGCGGCAAAACCTGCTACCAATAACGTAACAGCACCTGTAATCGAAATGAATTGCATCACTTCTGGCGCCATTTCAAACACACTAAACATACGGCTTGTGAGATAAATCCCTGCGGTTACCATGGTTGCCGCATGGATTAATGCAGATACAGGTGTCGGACCTGCCATCGCATCGGCCAACCATGTTTGTAATGGAATTTGTGCCGACTTACCTGCTGCCCCGAGGAACAACATCAATGCTGTCCAGATGGTGAGCGTATGATTCGCTGCCAAGACTTGTGGTGCAGTATCAACAATGGTTGCAATATGTAATGTGCCGAATTGTTGATAGATCAGGAACATGGCAATCAGTAAAAATACATCACCCACACGGGTAACCGTAAATGCTTTGATTGCAGCCCAACCATTGTCTGGATTTGAGTAGTAGAAACCAATCAAGAGGTATGAACAGAGACCCACCCCTTCCCAGCCGAGGAAAAGCAATGCCAGATTATCGCCTAATACCAAAATCAACATACTCGCAACGAATAGGTTGAAATAAGAGAAGAAACGCGCGTAGCCATCTTCACCACGCATATACCACGACGCAAAAATATGAATGAGAAAACCAACACCTGTAATCATGCCCAGCATTAACAATGACAGACCATCTAGGTGTAAGTTAACTTCTGGCGCTAAATTTCCAACGCTAAACCATGTCCAAAGATGTTGCACATAACTGGTTTCACCACTGGACAGAAAACTTTGACCTGCAATAAAAGCAAATAATGCAGACAAACCGACTGAACCCACGCCAATAATCGCTGCGACATTTTCAGAGAGTTTGTCACGCCCTGCCGCCAAAAGTACAAAACCTAGCAGCGGAAATAATATTGTTAGATATAAAGTACTCATCCGCGCATCTCACTCGCTGCATCTACATCCAAATGATGGAAGCGATGGTAGAACTGTAGGACGATTGCCAAACCGATACACGCCTCGGCAGCAGCCAATGTCAGAATAAAAATAAACATAATCTGACCGTCTGCCTGACCCCACACGCTACCTGCCAACACAAAAGCAAGTGCGGCAGCATTCATCATGATTTCAAGGCTCATTAAGATAAACAGGAAGTTTCGACGAACCATCACACCGTAAAAACCCAGTGCAAATAGAATGGTCGCCACAATCAATCCATGTTCTAAAGGTATGTTGCCCATTAGTCTTGTCCCTCTTCTGCATTTGGTTCACGTTTACCCAAATGGAATGCCGCAACTAAGGCAGCAAGCAATAACATGGCAGCAATTTCAACCAATAGGACATATTGCGTGAATAATGTTACACCCACTGCTTTGGGGCCAATCACTTCTTTGCCCATGTACAAACCATGCGGTGTGTATTCACTGCCAAGCATCCATACCAATGTTAGACCGAGCAAGAAGCTCATGAGTGCTGGATATGCCCATGCTTGTGAAGTCAACCATTTGCGTTCCTGTTCGACGGTGTGCTGACCTAAATTCAGCATCATCACCACAAACACAAATAACACCATGATTGCACCTGCATAGACAATCACTTCTAACGCGCCAGCAAATGGTGCGCCAACAATCATGAAGATTCCTGCAACAGCCAATAGCGACACAATTAAGCTTAACAATGCATGTACAGGATTGGTATTGGTCACCACCCGAATCGTAGAAACAATGGCCACGATGGCCATTAAGTAAAATGGCCACATCATGGTAATAAGCTCCGTACATCTACAGGCTTGCTTTCTTTTTGCGCCTGACCTTTGTCTTTTCCGTTAATTGCCATACCTGCTACACGGTAGAAATTGTAGTCTGGATATTTACCCGGTCCTGAAATGAGCAAGTTCTCTTTCTCGTAAACCAAGTCTTGACGAACATACTCACCTAATTCGAAATCAGGCGTTAGCTGAATGGCTGTGGTTGGACAAGCCTCTTCACACATACCGCAAAAAATACAACGTGAAAAGTTGATACGGAAAAACTCTGGATACCAGCGCCCATCTTCCTTTTCTGCTTTTTGTAGTGAGATACATCCTACCGGACATGCGACCGCACACAGGTTACAAGCAACGCATCGCTCCTCACCATCAGGGTCACGTGTCAGGACAATTCGCCCACGATAACGTGGCGGAACAATTTGTTCTGCTGGAACTTCAGGATACAGAATGGTGTCACGTTTGCGTGTTGCATGGCTAAATACCATCCATAAAGTACGGACGATTGAACCAACACCAGCTAGAATTTTAATCATAGTATTCTCCCTGTTGCCCTTATGCCGAGTGCTTCAATAAAATGACAGCACCAGTGACCAGCAGGTTGACCAATGCCAATGGCAGACAGATTTTCCAACCAAAGTTCATCACTTGGTCATATCGTGGACGCATTAATGCACCACGTGCCAAAATAAACATCATCACAAAAAATGCTGTTTTGATAATGAACCAAAACGCAGCTGGAACAAATGACAATTCAATATTAAATGGCGCTAACCAGCCACCAAAGAATAAGGTCACAATTAATGAAGAAATGAGCACAATGTTGACATATTCGGCAACAAAGAACATCCCCCACTTCATCCCACCATATTCAACGTGATAGCCTTCAGCCAATTCTTGCTCTGCCTCAGGTTGGTCAAATGGATGGCGGTGCGTTACAGCCACACCCGCAACGATAAACACCATAAAACCAATAAATTGAGGAATAACATTCCAAATATCGCGTTGCGATTCGACAATATCACGCAAGTTAAAAGAACCCGCAATCGCCACCACACCCATGAGGGAAATACCCAAAAACACTTCATAGGAAATGGTTTGTGCAGAAGAACGTAATGCACCCAATAACGCATATTTGTTGTTTGAAGACCAACCGCCAAACAACACCGCATACACGGCAATACCTGCCATTGCCATAAAGAACAATAAGCCGATGTTCATATCCGCCGCACCAAGGTACGGGCTAATCGGAATCACCAAGAATGACAATACAGCAGTTGCCATTGCAACTGCAGGTGCAAGACGGAACGTTAATTTATCGGCAAATGACGGCGTCCAGTCTTCTTTAAACATGATTTTCAGCATGTCCGCAACAATCTGGAATATCCCGCCTGGACCAACACGGTTTGGACCATAACGGTCTTGCCATAACCCCAGTAAACGTCGTTCGATAAATGACATCAACGCAGCAAAAAGTACCACCACCAAAAGAATAACAATGGCTTGCACAACACTATAGGCAATTGGCCAATCGGTTGCCCAGCTTGGCAGAAGGCGTATATTTTCAGTCATGTTTGGATTCATGGCTACACTCCTACCGAAACTGCAACAGGTTCAGCCAATGAAACTGTTGGTGCAAGACCAATCGGATAACCAATGTACCCTTCTGGTAAATATTCAATGATTTGAACTGGTAAACGAATCGTAGTTTCACCAGATTTTACAGTCAATTGTTGACCATCTTGCACATTCAAACGCGATGCATCTTGTTCACCCACCGCAAAAACGGCTTCAGGAATACGCGATTCCATCGCAGGCGTTTTCAACGTAAATTCACCCGATGCAAAAATATGATGCATTGGCACAAGACGGAAACTTTCAGGATTGTTCAAGACAACTGAAGGTGCCACATAACTCCGTGCTGGACGTTTAGGCAAATGGTCAAATAAACGAATCCCTGAATCACCACCTTTTAAGTGTCCACCCACTTCATCTTGATATTTATTCCAAGACTGTGGCGAGTTCCAACCCGGTGCCCAAGCAAATGGAACCAATGAAGAAGCTTTTTGTGGCCCAACATACCCTTCCATTGAGAATGTTAATGCTGAATCGACATCACTTGGCTGTTTCGGTTCATGTACCGAAATTGGCGCACGCATTGCAGTACGGCCAGAATAGCGGCGTGGTTCACGCGCAATTTTTAACCCATGTACACGGTACCCTGCATCTGGTGCAACATCTTGAATCGCTTCCAACACGGGTACATTTTTAACCACGGCGTCAATCACATCATCCAAAATTGTCCAATTGATGGCTTTGCCTTTTAGACCTGTTTCGATGGCATGTAACCACCGCCAAGATTCTTTAATGGCATATTCAGGTTTGTAATAGCTTGGGTCATAAACTTGATAAAAACGTTGCGCACGGCCTTCCTGACTCACCACCGTACCATCACCTTCGGCAAAACTTGCAGCTGACAATACAATATCTGCCAACTTCACAGTTTCAGTTTCACTGTGATCCAATACGATAATGGTTTCAGCTTTATCGAGTGCAGCCTGCACCTGAACTGCTGGTAAACGGCGATAAAGATCATTTTCAGCAATGACTACAGCATCAAACTCTTGTGCAAAGGCTTGTTCAAGGCTTATTCCACCCAACAATGCCAAGCCCATCGAGTTCACTTCTGGCACAACCAATGTCAAGCCCGCGTTCGTACCCGAAGCCGTTAAATTCTGAGTTAATTGTGCAGCTGCTTCCAAAATAGCAGGATCTTGTAAGCTTGTTCCTGCAATAATCAACGGTTTTTTAGCTGCTTTCAGCGTATCTGCAATGGTTTGTGCAAAGGCTAAAGCATCGCCATCGACACCATTAATGTTATCACCACTTACCGCTGCCGCAACGGCAAAGCCCAAACGAGCAATATCATTTGGCGAAGCGACCACTTCACCTGTTGCCACATCGGCAAGGCGCGTTTGCGTTGCTGCTAAAATATAAATTGGAGATTTCGCATCTTGCCCAATCCGCAGCACAGGTTCAGCCAACCAATCTGGTGTACGTGTTGCAGCCGCCATTTCACGCGCTTTATTTTTAGCTGCCTGACGAACTGAAAGTGCCATACGTGGTGCAGTTTGCGTTAAATCTTCACCCAAAATCAGCACAGCATCGTAGCTTTCTACTTCACGCAATGTCGGATTATAAATACCGTCAGTTTGTAAAATAGCAGCAGCCAGTTCCACCAGAGATTGCTCTTTGTGGGTCATGCCTGTTGAATAATTTTGTGTACCCACCAATTCACGCAACGCAAAGTTAGACTCTAGACTTGCACGTGGTGAACCAATACCCAAAACTTTTTTGCCTTGTAACTTGCTAATTACTGAATCTAGGGCTTGATCGACCGTCACTGTATTTACAGTCGCACCATTACGGAATTGTGGTTGACGCGGACGATCGGCACGGTTGACATAACCTGTACCAAAGCGGCCTTTGTCACACAAGAAGTACTGGTTAACATCACCATTAAAACGGTTTTCTACACGGCGCAATTCACCATAACGTTCACCTGGGGAAATGTTGCAACCTGATGAGCAACCATGACATACGCTCGGTGCATATTGCATGTCCCATTTACGGTTATAACGTTCAGAGTGAGTTTTGTCGGTAAATACACCCGTTGGACAAACTTCAGTTAAGTTACCTGAGAATTCTGATTCCAATGTACCTGAATCTGGACGACCAAAATACACACGTGATGCATTGGCATACACACCAAAGTCTGTACCACCTGCATAGTCCTTGTAGTAACGCACGCAACGATAACATGCGATACAGCGGTTCATTTCATGTGCAATGAACGAACCCAGTTCCTGATTATAATGCGTACGTTTGGTAAAACGATAGCGACGGCGGTCATGCCCCGTCATCACGGTCATATCTTGTAAATGACAGTGACCACCCTCTTCACACACTGGACAGTCGTGTGGATGGTTCGTCATTAAAAACTCAACCACTGATTCACGGAAGCTTGCCGCTTCTTTATCTTCAATTGAGATAAACGTGTTATCTGCAGCAGGTGTCATACATGACATGACCAAACGACCACGCGTATCATCTGCATTGGCGTACTGCGTGACCGCACACTGACGGCAAGAGCCCACAGAACCCAAAGATGGATGCCAACAAAAATACGGGATGTCGATTCCCAAAGATAAACATGCTTGAAGCAGGTTTTCCGATCCGTTGACTTCGTATTGTTTTCCATCGACATGAATTGTAGCCATAGTCGAATTCCTTAAACTTGTTCTACGTGGCTGGTTTGCGCAACTGGACGATCTGTCACTTTTGCCTCAAACTCGCTGCGGAAATGTTTCAATGCACCCATTAAAGGTTCCATCGCACCCGGTGCATGCGCACAGAAAGTCTT